>JAADHL010000210.1:0-2513 GCA_013151875.1 Deltaproteobacteria bacterium | reverse complement strand
TCGTCCTTGGAATTGCACAGGTCCAGGGCCCCGGCGTGCACCGCTGGATTCAGGGGCTCGCAATCAGTTTTGTCCGGGTCCCCATCGTTGTCGTCGTCATCGTCGCAAGCGTCTCCTTTTGAATCCTGATCGGTGTCGAGTTGGTCGGGGTTGTAGGTGTCGGGGCAGTTGTCCTTGTCCGCTGCGATGCCGTCGCAGTCGTTGTCGTAGCTGCACGCATCCGGGGCGCCGGCGTCATCAGCGCCCGTATCGATTGTACCCGTATCGTCGTTCGAGTCCGGGGTGCCCATGACGTCAGGGTCGATGCCCTGATCGGACACGTCGGCGCCGACCGGGTCCGTACCCGGGTCGAACGTATCCCACTCGCCTGCTTCATCGGCGTTTGCGTCCGTACCGGTGTCGCAGGCGCAGATGTCGGTGGACGTGTCGAAAAAGCCCTTGTCAGGGGTGTCAGGGGTCAAGTCGCCCGGCGGCACATCGTGGGTCACGGCGTCGATAGTGGTGTCCTGGGACAAGCCGTCGTAACCCTCGTCCGACACGTAGCCCAGATCACTGGAACATCCATGGGCCGAGAAAGCCAGAAAAATCAGAAGTGTGAAACGCTTCATTCCTCCTCCTTCGTTTAGAGCTTTCCGAGGTGCTTCTGGATGCCTTCCGTGGCGTCGTCGATCAGGTCGTGCAGAAAGGCATTGGTGTGCGTCATTGTGCCATCCACGCCCTCGCGCAGAATCTGATTTGCCGCCCTCGCCAGTCTGGTCGGGATGTCACGTTTGATCCTGGTGTCAAGCCCTTCCATTTCGGCCACCATGCCCGTGAAAATACCGATCGACCGTTCCATGGCGGGCTGGATCAGCGGATGCACGAGGCGCAGCGCGTACTTGGCAAGTCCCAGGGGGTGGGCCCTGTCCTCCTCGCGCTTGTATTGCTTGAACTGGTCCTTGTTGTCCACGAATCTTATGGCGTTGATCGGCCGGCCGCGCCTGTCCCGGCCCGTTACGACAAGCAGATTGCCGGTCTTGTAGCCCCAGATGCCCTTGAGCAGCAGGTCCCTGCCGGCATCGTCGGGCCTCAGGTCGGGGACATGGCCCGTATCCAGGAAGTACCGATAGACAAGGGTATAAAAGACCACCAGCTTGCGCGCCAGGTCCGGGTGCCGCAGGAACACGTCGCGGCCCGGCCCTTCCTGCATTTCCTCCAGGGTAAGGACGTCTTCCACGACGCCGATCTTTTCGATGGGGTACTGCGCCCTCTCCTGGAACGAGTAGAAGGTCCTTTCAATACGTCTGTAGGCCGCGACCCCACCGTCGGGAAGGGGGATCCCGCCCCTGACCGCCACCTCCCAGAGCATGTCGTTGACGATGTCGATGAATTCCATCCTGTCATCGCCCGTCAGGCCTTCCATGAAGCGGGCGATTGGCCTCGATGTTCCTCCAAGCTCGGGATCCAGGGGATTCCGGCGGTCGGGCATGTCGATTCCGGCCAGATGGCTTGCCAGGCCCATCAGGATCCGTCCGGTCATGCGCAGGCCGGAAGTAGAGACGATGCCGTTGTAGGGCTCGACCTCGAAGATCGGGTAATCGAAATGGAGCCGCAGGATCGCATCGGCCAGGTCGAACAGCTCGGCGTCCGTTTTCCTCATGGTCCAGGACAGGGGCATGCGTTCGACCAAAAGACGGGCAAATGCCTTGGATGCATTGATGTTTCCCCGCATCCTGGCCTTGACTTCCCCAGGCGAGCGTTCGATGGACTGCGTGTAATAGTTGATCTCGGGCGGCAGGAAGTTTTCGGTCGAAAATCGCCTGAAGCAAAGCCGTATCAGGTCCTCTGCCTGGCGCCAGCCAAGTTCAGGGTGTCTGGCGCCCTCCGTCCATCTGAGGATATCCCTGAGCCCCACTGTCATGGGGGCATCGAAAAAGGCGCTCAGGTGGTCCCGGATCTGGGTGTTCAGCGGATTGAAGCGCAAGAAACTCTGAAAGGACCTCAGTTCCTCGAAGTTCCTTGCTTCCTCCTTGAAGTAGGGATCGTCCGTCAGCACGTCGTAAACACGGTGGCGGACCTTGCGGACGCCCTCTTCCACCAGGAACACCGCATTCGAGGGCGATGTGCGCGCCTGAATGCCCTTGACCGCCCGCCTGACATCCTCCAGGACATCGGGCGCGAACTGATCCTCGGGCGGGCCGAATGCGAAATAGGGGATCTCCCTAACGGCCTCCCTGGTGTCTATGTGGACCTTGTGGGTGCTGGGCGCGAAGTCATATCCCACGGGTCCGAATATTTCGGACATGAGGGCCCGTTTGAAAACGCTCTCGCGTCCCCCGGACAACTTGACTACATAGTCCCTGATGTTTCCGATTTTCAACAGAAAACGACGCCCCAGGGCACGTCCCGCGCGTCCGGCCGCCTTGCGTGTATCGGCGTCGGCGCCGTGTTCGCCGGCCAGTTCCGACATGGCCTCACCGAGCCTTTTTACATCGAAGGCATAGACCCTGGTGTGCGAACCGGCCAGGGCGGTC
>JAADHL010000174.1 GCA_013151875.1 Deltaproteobacteria bacterium | reverse complement strand
ATCGGACTACGCGGCCGAGGCCATGGTGTTCGAATACGACGCGGCGAACCGGCCGGTTTCGATTTCCGACGGAACTGTCGGCGCGTGGAAATACGAGTACGATGGGGGGCATTCCACCGCGTCGCGCGTGACCTTCCCCGACGGGAGGGTCTGCGCGTTCACCCTGGACGAAAAAGGCCTGCGCACGGCTGCTGACCTGGCCGGTAGGAAGTTCGGTTTCGAATACGACGCCAACGGCAACCTGACGCGGGTAACCGGACCGGACGGGGGCGCGTGGAACTATACCTACGACGATCGCGGCAATGTCACAAAGGTCCTGGACCCGGAGGGGAGGCAGACCACCACGGAGTACAATGTGATGGACCTTCCCGTGAAGACAACCTCGGGCGCGGGAAAGGGTGTCGGCTTTGAGTACTCGCCGGCGAAAGGGGACGGCGCCCCTGACGCTCAATCCCCCTCGGCCGTGATCAGCGCGATCACGGACGGCGCGGACAACAAGACGCTGTTCAAATACGACGGACGCGATCGCCTTACCGGCATGACCGACCCGCTGGGACACGTCACTTCGTACGAATACGATGGTGAGGGACGCCTGTTGAAGAGGACCCTGCCCAACGGTCAATCGGCAACCTGGAAGTATGACAAATCGGGTCTTGTCACGGCCCTCAACATGGGTTCCGGTCAGGACCGCGCGTACGCCTACGGAGACTCAACCGGGCTGCTGCGGTCGGCCGTGTCGCCCGCATGCACTACGACCCTGGATTACGATAACGGGTTCAGAATCAGCGAGTTGACCAGGGAATTCGCTGATGGTTTGACGGTCAGGCTCACCTATGATTACCCGTCTTCGATTTCATCCGAATGGATCACCAACCTGGAGGCGGGGGAGGACTCGTGGTACGCATCGGTGGGATACGGAGACAGTATGTTGCTGCCGGATTACTATTTCGGCGTCGGCGAGGCCGGAGTGAGCATGACCTACGACGACTCGGGGCTGACCGTTGGTTGGCAAAGTTGGAGCGGATGGGTGTCTGCGGCATTTCAGCGCGACGCCGCGGGAAGGCTGATCGCCGCCGATTATACGGACGGGTGGGACGCGATTGCCTTGTCCCTGTCTTTTACCTATTCGGAAGCTGGGCTGCTGACTGGGTTTTCCGGGGCCGAGGGCGAGCACGCCTTCACATACGATCAGGCGGGACGGCTGACGTCAGCCACGCATCCCGGAACGGATAATCCGGACGAATCCTTTACCTGGGACGCGGCCGGCAACCGGCGCATCGCCGGCAATGAGGCCGAGTACGAATACGACGCAGCGCGACGTCTGCTGAAGGACCCTGACGACGACGCGGGAAACAGGGTCCTGCGCGAATCTCGCACCGGCGGCGGGGATACCTCCTACCAGTATGACGGCGCCAACAGGCTGCTGAAAGTAACCATGCCCGACGGCACCGAGGTCGAGTATCGCTATGATGCATTCGGGCAGAGGGTTGAAAGGCTGGTGGACGGTGCCTCCACTACCCGATACCTGTGGAACGTGAATGACGTGATTGCGGAATTTGACGGTGCCGGAAAGCTGGTGCGCGGGTACATCCCTGCCCTGGAGCCGGATCGGAACATGGGGGTTTCGATTCTGGGCGGCGACGGTTCCCTGAACGAGCACTATTACGCCATAGATGACCTGGGAACGGTGTACGCTCTTTTCGACGGTGACGGCGCGATAGTTGAATCCTACCGTTACACAGCCTTCGGAAGGCCCGTGGGTCTGCCCGCCAAGCCGAAGAACACACGCCTTTTCGCGGGCATGGATTACGATCCCGTAACCGGCCTGTATTACGCCAGGGCTCGATGGTACGACCCGGAAGCAGGCCTGTTTTTACAGCGGGATCCAATCCCCATGAAGTCCGCGATGTCCCCTTATGATTTCGCCGACGGCCGCCCGGGCAGCACGCGGGATCCGTACGGCATGGAATCAGGGTCGGAGGGGAAGGCCGCCAGGACGCTGATCAACAACCAGGTGGTGCAACCCACGATCGGCACCGTCACCACGCAGGCTATTTCCAAAATTCCTGTGGTGGGTGGAAAGGCGGCCGGGGTCTACGGCGTGTATCTCCAGACAAAGGACCTGGTCAAAATCCTGACCTCCAAGGACCCGCTCAAGGCAGGCAGGGACTGGTACAAGTCCCAGTGGTGGAACCCCGCCGGGAAGTACGTGGACAGTTTCCTGAGCCTTGGCAGCGGCAAGAACGGCGGGTCCGACGGAAAAGGAGGAAAACAGGGGGTCAGACCCCGTTGCGGGCGTCCCGGCAATCTCGGAGCATTCCTGCGGCGTTGATGCGGCGCCATAGTTCGTCTATTCCCAGACCGGACCTGGCCGACACGGGAAGGACCTCGGCTTCAAAGGCGCGGGCCAGGCTGTCCGTTGCGGGCGTCCGCCTGCTTTTCGACAGCCTGTCAATCTTGGTCCCGACCAGCAGGAAGGGTAGGCCGGCCGCGCGCAGCCAGTCGATCATCTGGCCGTCCAGGGCCTGGGGCGGCACGTTGGCATCGATGAGCAGCACGCACAGCCTGAGGGTTCCTCGCCGCTTGAGATAGCCTTCCACCAATGTCTTCCAAGACCCTCTTTCCGCCTTCGACCTACGCGCGAAGCCGTATCCCGGCAGGTCCACCAGCGCCAGTTCAACCGTGTTCGATGCGATGCGGGGAGGGCGGCCGTCCGAGCGAATGTGAAAGAAATTGATGGTGCGTGTACGGCCCGGGGCCTTACTGACCCTGGCCACTCCGGTCCCGGCCAGGGCGTTGAGCAGGCTGGATTTTCCCACGTTGGAGCGTCCGGCGAACGCCACCTCGGACGGACCTTCCGGGGGGAACTGTTTCGCGGAACCGGCGGCGGCTATGAATTCGGCCCTCGGCGTCATGATCGTTACTCCACCTGGAGATCGTCAGGGTAGGCGATCCTGATGAAACTGTCCTCCGGGTACTGGTCGGGCTTGAACGTACGCTTTGTCCCGTCCGGCCAGCGCACGTGCATCTCGTAATCGCAGCCAAGGCCGCCCAGGCCGAAGTGCAGCACCCGGGTATCCGCGGAATCGTACATGCCGCGGCTCGATCCGACCTCTCGGACCAGGGTCCTGTCCGGATACACCAGGCTGACGCGCGTCCCGATGGCATCCCTGTTCACCTTGTCGCCGTCACCGGCCAGACGTACCGCCAACCATCGGTTTTTCGATCCTATATCGTTCCTGAACAGGAAATTGGGGCGTCCGCCGCCGGTGTCGCGCCCTCCCACCAGCAGGTCCAGGTCCCCGTCGTGGTCGATGTCCGACCATGCGTGGTTCTGGGCCATCTTCATTGTAACAAGGGGTTTGCAGAATGCGTCGTTTGCGCCCTTGTCGCCGTTCCAGTAGTACCCGCATATCTCGTTCGGGTCAGGGCAGTCAGCGTCCGAGGAGCAGGGCCGGCGACAGCGCGACAGCAGGCATTTTTCCCCGTCTTCCGGACACTCGGCGTCCGACGTGCACTTGGTCAGGCTCGCCGAGGGCTCAGCGTCCAGGACGTTGATGCCGCTTTGCGGGCCCATGGACTGGAAATGGCCGTCATCGAGCTGGCGCATCAGCCCGAACCAGGCCTTCTGGTCGACCTCGGTGTAGCCGCCTTCGTATTTCTTTTCGCGCGACACGGACAGGTCCAGCCTGCCGTCGTTGTCGAAGTCGATCATGGCCCCGTCGATGTCGCCCTCGTTGAAGGGCAGGCCCCGGTCCAAAAACTCGTTGGCGAATGCCCATCCACCGTCCTTTCCCAGGTTAATCAGGAGTTGCGATGGGTCGGACCACTTGCGGCTGTAATCGAATGTTACCGGATGGGATATCGCGGTCAGATAGATGTCCATGAGGCCGTCGTTGTTCACGTCCCCGCAGTCCAGGCCGAACCCATTGGACCCCATATAGGTCCCAGGCCCCTTGCCCGGCTCGGGGGTGGTCCCGTTTCCCGTGGATGAAAGCCAGTAGTTGCCTGTGGCGAGGCCGGCGAACCCGCGCTCGACCGCCACGTTCGTGAACACCCCCGAACCGTCGTTTTCCCACAGGATATTCAGGCCCAGACCCGTGCTGACCCCGTAGGTCGATACGATGATGTCGATGTCTCCATCATTGTCGTAGTCGCACGTCACGCACCCGTTGGTGGGTTGTTTGGGGTTTCCTTTCAGGTTGGTGAAGGCCGCTATGAATGAACCGTCACCGACCCCCATGTACAGGGCATCCTGCGCCGCATACGCCGTGTGGCCATTGCCCACGAACAGGTCCAGGACGCCGTCTCCGTCAAAGTCCGCGAACACGGAATTGCCCGCGACCGTCGGCACCCCAGGCGCGTCCACACCGGACCCGGAAAGGGTCGTGAACCTGCCTGTCCCGTCATTGAGCAGGACCGTGCTGGTCTGGTTTCCAAGAGGAATGTCAAGGCCGGCGAACACGTCCTGATCCCCGTCGTTGTCAATGTCCCCGAACGCGAAGAAGCCCGCCTGCACGTCCCTCAGGCCGGACTCGTCGCTGAAGTCGGTGAACGTGCCGTCGCCGTTGTTAAGAAACACCAGGTGCTGGAACGGGATCCCCGCCTGGGGATTGGGAAACAGGCTGTGCATCACGATGTCGTCCCAGCCGTCGCCGTTGATGTCGGCGAAAGCGAGCCTGCTGTGGTCGTTTATCGGGATCTTTTTCGTCGGGTCGGCGACCAGGTTGCCCGTGCGTATCCCGCTGGCGTCCGACACGTCCGTGAAAAAATCCTCGATCGGAACGATCGGTTGGCGAGGCAGGCAGGCGGGCTTGGTGGCTTCTTCTTCCAAGGCGGCGTCCACGATGTCGTTGTCGGGTTTCCATGCGTTGTCACCCGTGGCCGGATCACCTGGCGTCGGGGAATCAGCCGATTGTCCCTGGTCCATGAAACCGTCGGGCCCACCCGTGTTCGAAGGGCCGTTGCCGCACCCAGAAAAAGCCGTGGACATGGTCAGCCCCAGAAGGATCGGCAACCAGGTGTTGAAAAAGCTGTTGCACACTTCGGTTTCCTCGTTTCCTTGCTGCACAGGATACTACCCAAAAAAGCGGAACGGAAACATAACCATGCATCATGGAGCCTACCGAGTTGTAGGCAGTTTGCCCAGCAGGGATGTCGAATGACATTGCGCCCGCGATTCAGCCGAATATAATCCCCGGGATGACGCGGGCGATGGGATCCGCCGAAACCGCCGTCGAAAAGGCTGATGATCCCTGCTATCCAGGCTACGAGGACTGGACATGCGCGCAATCGGCCTTGAAGCGGCGGACCTTACCAGGCGCATCGACGCGGTGCTCGCCCTTCCTGAACCCCCGGAATGCAGGGATGAACTGGCCGACGAACGCCGCCGTCTGCTCGACGGCAGGCTCAACGTGGTCGTGGTGGGTCACTTCAAACGGGGCAAGTCCACGTTGCTGAACGCCCTGCTGGGACGCAGGGTGCTGCCGACCGGCGTGGTCCCGGTTACATCCGTGGTGACCCTGGTGAGGGCCGGCGCGGCCGACGGCGCGCGTGTCTTTCTGAACAATGGCCAAGAGGAAAGGATGCCCCTGGATGCGATTGCGTCCTGTGTGGCGGAAAAGGAAAACCCGGCCAACGAAAAGGGCGTTGAACGCGTCGAGGTCGAGATGGCCGGGACACTCCTGGCCCCTTCCATCGTGCTGGCAGATACGCCGGGTTCCGGTTCGGCATTCTTGCACAATACCGAAACGCTGAAGGCATGGCTGGGGCACATAGACGCGGGGATCTTCGTCGTGTCAGCGGACCCCCCCGTGGGCGCGGGCGAGCTGGAGTTCATGGGCGAGGTTCGCGACCAGGCCGGTGAGGTCGTGGTGGTGTTGAACAAGACGGATCGGCTGGATCCCGGCGAACTCGACGAGGCCCTTGATTACACCCGAAACGCGGTAGAGGCGGTCCTTGGGAAGGACGTGGTGATAGTCCCCTGCTCGGCGAAGCAAGGGCTGGACAGAGGTTGGGACGGCACGGGCGTTGATCAGGTTGCATCCTGGCTCCAGGGCCTGCAGAAAGATAGGGGAAAGGACGTACTCCTGAGGGGCGTTGCCAGGCGGGTCGGCCGGCTGCTTTCCCACGAACTGGCAATCGCGGACATCGAGGCCGCCGCGGCAAAACGGGGCAGCGAGGAACTGCGCGACACCCTGGAACATGCAAGGGTAATCACCGGCGAACTGGAAACCAGCAAGGAAGAGGCGCTGGCCATATTCGACCGTGGTTGCCGTCTGATCATGGCACAGTACGACGACGCATCAAGGACGTTTTTGCCGGATGTGACCGCGCGGTTGCTTGACACGCTGAACGCGGAGGCTGATCGGTTGCGGGGAGGGCGCGCCTCGGTTCTGAGGTTCAAGCGCGAACTGGAGTCTACCCGGGATCGGGAAGCCCTGACCCTGTTGAGACCCTTCCAAAGAGAGCGTGAGGCGGCGGTGATCGAGGGCTTTGAGGCCCTCTCGGGTCGCACCCTTGGTCACGTGAACAGACTGGTGGACGAGGCGTTTTCGAGGGTGGCCGAGCTTTTGGGGGTGACGGTTCATCGGTTCGACGTGACCGAGGGGTTCACCATGGAATCCAGGCTGACCTACCGGATGGGATTGCCAAGGGCGAACCTGGACTACCTGCTGGAAGGGGCCACGTTCCTGCTGCCGCCCCCCCTCGCCAGGCGGGTCTTTCTGCGCAGGCAGCTCAAGTACCTGCCCAGGGCCATGGACCTCCAGATGGGGCGGATCCGCGCCGACCTGCACCAGCGGCTCAACGAAACCGCGATTTCCTTCAGGGCCAATCTATCCCGGCGTGCCCAGGAGGCCCTGTCCCGTATCCAAACCGCGCTTCAAAGGTCCGATGATCTTGTTTCCGGGGATCGAAGCCGGCTTGCGGAACGAATGGAAGCCCTGAATGGACGACGCGAGGCCCTTTCCGCGGCCATTGAAACATGCCGATTTTGATTTGAAACCCGAATGGGAATAAAATCGATTCCTGTTTTTGGATTCGTCGATGCGGTTCATTCACGGCGATTCCTGGTTTTTCTCTGGAGGTCAAGGGATGAAGAAATTGTTTATTGGCATGGTAGTGCTGGCGCTTGCCGGGTGCGGCAGCGACAGCGGCTCGTCTTCGACATCGAGCGGAGCGACAAAGGACAAGTTCGGCAACTGCTACGGCGGGACGGGTCAGGAATGCACCGGCGTCGACGAGTACACCGACTGCGTAACCAAGGCGTGCGACGCCGAATACAAGGACATGCTCGGCGACGACTTCATGAACGGCAACTGGGGCGGTAAGTGCAAGGACTACATGACGTGCAATATCGCCTGCGAGTGCGGGGACACGGCCTGCTTTACCAAGTGCCTGGCGGACGCCACCCAGGATTGCCAGGACGCTATTGCCGCGATCGGCACCTGCGTCATGGCCGCTTCATGCGACCAACCAGTCTGCAAGACCACGGGCGGCAACGGCGGCGCCAACTGCGACGCGCTCAAGGCCTGCTGCGACAAGGTCATGGATGCCATCAAGCCCGCGTGCGACGCTGCCGTGAAACTGGGCGACGACAACGTGTGCAAGCAGAACCTGGACAGTTGGAAAGCCGGCGGTATCTGCTAGTCGTGCCCGTCCCGCTCCCGTAACGGTCCCTTTTGTCTAAACTCCTATATAATCCCGCCGCGATGGGAGGCCTGCCATACAACCGGCGCGCGAGCGGACTGTTTTTTTTGGTCCTGTTCGTCCTTTTGTCGCTTTTGTCGCTGATTCCTCTTTGGTCGGTTCGCATCCCGCCCATGCAGGACATATGGCAGCACCTGGCCCTGGTGGACGTGATCCACAACTATCGCGCGCCCGGCTCGGTCTATCCCGATTATTTTCTTTTGCCGTCCACGCCCAAGCCGAATCTGGCCTATTACTACGTGACGAGCTGGCTGTCCTACCTGTTTGAACTGGAGACGGCGAACAAGGTTGTCCTGTCCATCTACATCCTGACGTTTCCCCTGTCGTTTCTGTATCTTTTGCGCTCGTTCGGTCGTTCGAAATGGTTGTCGCTGTTCGCGTTTCCCCTGACTTACAACGCGATGTTCGCGTACGGATTCGTGGCCTTTGTGATGGGCATGCCCCTGCTGCTGGCAGGGGTTGGGGCGTACCGCCGTTTCATGGACGAGCCGATCGACGCGCCCTTCAGCCGTCACGGATGGTTGTCGGCCGCGGCCTTTGTCCTGGCCTTTTTCGTTCACGCGCACATTTACCTTCTGATGGGGATGCTGTGCTTTACGTTGTGGATACTTGCATCGCCCCGGCACGCCGTGGGGCAAGGCCCTGCGCACCTGGCCAGTCATCCCGTCCCTGGTCTTTTTCGTTCCGTGGTTCGTGGTCTATTTCATCCGGCACACCCCTTCCACGTCAGGCATGACGTTTGGGTCCCTCGACAGGTTCTTTGACGCGACCTATTACCAGTCCAGTTACGTCGTGAATCACTTCTTTCATTTCATCGCCGATTATTTCAGGTCCGACGTGGACGACGTCCTGTTCCTGGTGTTGATGCTGGTGTTTTTTGTCCTGCTGATGGGCCGTAAAGCGCCACGCATCCCAGCCGGCTCCAGGCGCAAGCTGGCCCTGTTCGACCTGGAGGTGCTGACCCTCGTGCTTGCCGTCTCGGTCCTGGCCCTGCCCGAGCACATCAAGGCCCAGTCCATAGTGTCGTTGAGGCATATTGTTTTCGCCCTGCTTTTTTTCTTTGGTTGGGTCGGCTTCGAGGGAATGCCCAGGCGGGTCAAATGGTCGGCCGTTGCGATCCTGGTGGGGGTGCAGCTCGCCACCTTGGGCAACCTCTGGTACGGGTTTCACGAAGAGGATCGTGAACTTGATGATTTTCCGTCTGTTTTCCGGCATGTGGACGGGGGCAAGCGTCTGCTGAAGGTGCTGTACAACCAGGAGAGCCGAACCACGGACTACGGGGCATTCTGGCACCTGCACTCGTTCTACATGATTGAACGCGGCGGAATTACCGACACTCAGTTCGCGGAGTACCCGCACAACCCGGTCCAGTTCAGGCCGGGCATGGTCCCGCCCAAGGTCCCCGTCAACTTCACCAGGAGCCCTGCCTGGCGGTACTATGATTACGTGCTGATGAGAAAGAGCTCCATGCCGAACATCCGGTCGGTAATTGATGTCCTGGACCCGGTCGGCGACGTGGCTGACTGGATCGTTTATCGCGTATCCCTGGGGCCGCTGCCCAGGCCGGGTGGACTGGATGCGATCCCGTCCCCGCGCAGGGGCGAACCTGGCTCGAACGGCGCCATGCCGAGAGGCGCCGCTGACCAAAGAGACACCGTACCCTCTCGTTGAGGCGTTATCCTGGTTGAAGGCGACAAACAATCCATCCTGCGCGGCCCCGTGGCGACCCTGGTCGTGCTGTGCGCCGCCGGCGTCCTTTTCTATCTGCCGCACCTGACAGCGCCGACCCAGACCTACGGTTCCCTTGATTGGCGATATTTTCAGTACCTGTTCGAGGCGGGTCGCACCTCGATCATGGAGTACGGCCAGTTCCCGGGATGGTCCCCCTACACGTGCGGCGGCGTTCCTTTGCACGCGGACCCCCAGACGCCCTACCTGTCACCGTTCTTTCTGCCGGTCCTTCTGTTCGGGACCGTGCCGGGCATGAAAATATACGTCCTGGCGCACATCCTCGCCGGGCTTGCCGGCGGATGGTACCTGGCTCGCACCCTGGGCTTCAGGGGCGCTGCCACCCTGTTCCTGCCCGTCGCTTTTGCCCTCGGTTCGCGGTTCGCCTGGATTGTCCAGGGCGGTCAGTTCACCATGCTGACATTCCAGTTCCTGCCCTGGTTGCTCGCCTTCTACATCCGTTCCCTGAACGACCTGCGCTTTGCGCTTGCCGGGGCCGCGGTTTTCGCCCTGACCCTCATCGAGGGCGGCACCTACGGGGCGCCGATGGGCGCGTTTTTCCTGGGCTGCTACGCCGCGTACCGGTTTTTCGAGGGACGCCTGGCGTTCAGGGCCCTGGCTTCCCTGGCCCTGATCCTCTCGGTGGGCGTCCTGCTGGCGGCGCCCAAGCTGGTGCCCATGCTGGGCTTCTGGATGGATCATCAGCGGTCCCTTCCCCCCACCGACGATGCACTGGGCATATCCGACCTGCTGCGCATGTTCTTTGACCGCAGGTTTTTTCCCTACATGGTGGACAGGGCGGTCCATCCTGCACTGAAATACGGATGGTGGGGGGAATACGGTGCGTGGATCGGACCCCTCACCGTGGCCCTGGCCGCCGCCGCCTTCACCATTCGTTTCAAAAGGAATCTGCCCTGGCTGGTTCTTTTGCTGGTCAGCGGCGCCGTCATGTTGGGTTCCCACGGTCCCCTGTCTCCATGGGAGCTGCTGCGCCACTTCCCCGTGTTCGACAGCCTGCGGGTGCCGGGGCGCTATTCGATGCTGGTGACCCTTGCCCTCGTGATCGCTGCCTCCGGCATGCTGGACGAACTGGGGCGAAAATCGTCGTCGGTTTCGAAACATGGCCGGTCAAGTTCCCTCATATGGGCCCAATGGCTGCTCCTTTTGATTACGGCCGTGGACCTTGTCGTGTTTTCGAATCAGGTCCTTAACACGATTCCCAACCAGCCGGTTCCCAATGTGGTCCGGCAGCCGACTTTCACCATTGACGCGGCCGCGCACCACGAGTTCGCGACCTACGTGCGCATGAACCGTGGCACGCTTTCGTGCAGGAACGAACTGATCGCCACGTCTCACACGCGCCTCCCGATCGGGAAGCTGGCCGCCATGAAGGACGTGGCGGTCGTTGAAAAGCCGCGGGCCGCCAAGGTCGTCCTGAAATCCTGGAGCCCCAACCGTATGGTGGTGGAGGTGTCGTCCCCGGGACCAGCGCGCGTCGTATTCAGGTCGAACTTCGACCCGAACTGGCGGACCGACGTTGGTGAACTGAAGAACCGCGGCGGTCTGTTGTCCCTGGACCTGCCGGGTGGAAAGCGCGCGGCCACGGTTTCGTATTCCGCGCAAAAGGTCTTTGACGGCATGGCTGTGCTCGCGGCGGTGCTTGCCGTACTCGCGGCCGTGTTCTGGTTCGGCGGGCGCGAACGAAAAAAAGGGGCATTGTTTCCCAAAGGAGCAGAGGGGCCTCACTTGAGGTTGATGGACCCACGCGTAATCGCCGTCTTCGCGGGCATCGCGGTCCTGTATCTGTATCCATTCCCCTATTTCGGGGGGTTGAACAATCCATCGGAAAACTCCCGGATCATGATGACCCGGGCCGCCGTCGACCACGGTACATTCGTGGTGGACAAGGCCAT
>JAADHL010000108.1 GCA_013151875.1 Deltaproteobacteria bacterium | reverse complement strand
CCACCACCTTGTCGCCGCTTTTCAGCTTGGCGATCAGGCAGTCCGTGTCGCCCTTCTTGCACTCCAGCAGGGCGCTCATGGTGGCCTTGAAGTGACGCGCGTCCGGCCCGTCGCCCTCAATCCTGCTCTTGACCAGTTCGCTTTTTTCCTTCTTCAGCAGCTTTTGAAAGGCGCCCAGATGGTCCCAGTCCATGCCCAGGGTCACCGGTTTGATCAAGGGGGCCCGGAAACGCGAATCCCTGCTGTTTTTGTAGATGTCCAGGACCGCGCCCACGCCCGCGAAACCGGGCAGCAGGGCAATCGCGCTGGCGGTGTCCAGGCGCTGTTTGGCATCGTTGTCGTTGTTGGTAACCACCTCTTTGAGTACGTCAATCACCTCTGGGGTCCCAATACGCCACAAGCCCATCATGCACATCGTAATCCGGTTCTGTTGCGATATCTGCCAGGACCGCAGGACCCGATCATCCACCCCGACCGGCGGATTCAGCTGTTTCGCCAGGCTGGCGGCCAGGGTCGGCGCGGCAATGGGATCACCCAGGTCGCCGAGCACCTGGACCAGTTCCGGACCGTCGCGCCATTGCCACTCGTACAGACCCATGTTCTTTGCCGTGGCCCTGAGTTCCTTGATGACGTTCCCCGCCTTGGCCTCGTCGTTGGAAAGAACCCCCATAATGGGTGCGACCGCGGCCTTGCCGATACGCGCCAGGGCCTTGCGGGCGGGCGTGTAGAGTTGAGCGCCCCTCTGGGTCCGAAGGAACAGACCTTTTATCAAGGGGACAACGGCCTTGTCGGAACCGATCTCGCCCAGCATCTTGGCGGCCTGCGTGTTCACCTGAACGCCGTGAGTGTTGGGGTCGGTCTGAACCAGCTTTATCAGCAGATCGAGGTCCTGACCGAGGTTTCCCTTGTCGATCTTTGCCAGGGCCTTGAGGGCGTTTTCGCGGGCCTTGAGAGCCTTGTCGCCGTTCAGGATGGCGATGAGCGGCGCGCGCAGCTCAGGCAGCGCGAAATCCTCGGCGACCGCAGCCCCCAGTGTCGCGGTCATGGGGCTGGTCAGGGCCTTGGTCAGGATACCCACCGAGGCCTTGGGAGCATTGATGGCCTTGACCGTCTGGAGTATCTCGTCCTTGTATTGACTGGTCGAAAATATTTCTTCCAGGTCTCCGACGTTGTTCTTGCAATGCAGATCGCCGAGGTTCTTGATTGCATCCCGCGCGCGAACCGGACTTCTGAGCAGCTTGACCCAACCCTTGCAGGTGGTGGGAGTTCCCTTTCTGCATCCTGTGCCCGCCGCAAGGCAGACGACCACTGCCATCAATCCGACAGCGAAACCTGGAGATCTGCGCATTTTTCTTACCTCGCAAGACGTTGCAGGCCCATTTCCAACAGGGGTCAACAGAAGTATAGTTGGGGCAAATTGGGAGGTCAAGGTGCATTGTCGTCATATCAGGTCGTTCAGGGGAAAGTTGTCAGCAATCGTATTCATGGCTTTGTTCATCCCTTTTTTTGGTGGCCGGGCGATCGCTGTGGACAGGCCAAGCGACCTTGATCTGGTCGTGGAGGTGGTCCGCGAACTGTTTCCCGAAATAAAGACTCAGACACGGATCGGGGGGGCGGAAGGCCATCGAGTGAGGCTGGACGCTTCGTTGAGTTTTACCAAGGCGCGTGCTCGGGTCCTGGCCGCCAGGGACAGGCTGCGCAGGTTCGCCGGCGGTGCGGGCCTGGATGACGTCCGGGATCAGTGGCGTACAGGAAGGTTGGATGCCGTCGTCCGCGTCAGAGGTGGGTGGGCCGTCGGTGGATTCAGTGTCGATCGCAAGGACATGGACATCGTGATTGAGGTGTTCGAGGCCTCCACGCCCAAAGAGGACGCGCGGCTGCCTGCCCGTCCCGTTGTTCCCGAACCCCTGATGTTTCTGTTTCCGCTGTAGTCGAATATACGCGTTGTGCACTAATGAACAAAGGGGTTGGAATGATGACCGGACGACGCCATCACATTCGGAAACATTTTTTTTCAGCGGTCTGCGTTTTTCTGGCCCTGACAATGTGGTTGGCCTGTGGCAGGCCGGACGAAAGCGCAAAAACCGGATCGTTGAACGCGGAGTCGGTCCTTTTTGGTGGCGACAGGTGTTCCGCGGACGAGGAATGCGCATCCGGTTCGTGCTCGTTCGGCATGTGCAACGGCTTTCTGATGTCGCCGACCGACGCGATGCGGGCCGAAATGGCGCCCAAGGTCCGTCGGGTGGCCCGGGACCCGCGGCATCGGGACGAATTGGTGAACATGCTGGCAATCACCTTGAAGGACAAGGAAACTGATCCGTACCTGAGGGGAAGGGCCGCGGACGCGTGCGCCTTGCTGCCTTCTGAAATCGCGATTCCGATGCTCGTGCCGTACCTGGAAGCCGCGGCCGTCCCGGTGAGGTTTTTTGCGGCGAGATCTCTGCACCGCCTCGGCGATGCAAGGGGGACCAAGGCACTGCGGACCTTCCTTGAACACCCCTCTCAGGCCGTGCGGATGATGGCCCGTCAGGAGTTTGGCGACAAAAAGCGACCATAGCCGTGTTGGGCCGCCATGCGGCAGTGACGCAACACGCGACCCGGGCGGTGCTACCCTAAAACCCTTGCAGCGCAGATTGCTGTTTCGCGGTCCCGCGCGTCGTTTATGATCATGTGCTAGACTTCCTCGGCTTTGGCGATCTGGAGGTGAGATTTGAAAATTTTGATGACGGCGTTGATTTCCCTGATGTTTCTGGCCGTGAATTGCGGCGTCAAACCCTGCGGCGACCTTCAGGACAAGGTCTGTGCGAAGGCGCCTGGCACCGTGGCCTGCAAGAATGCATCCCGGCTGACGAACAATGACGAGTGTCAGGGCTACCTGAAGAACGTGGATGAGTACGTGAAACTGTCCAACCTGGTGGTGGATAAACCGGGAGTCAAACCCCCGGCGCCCGCCGTGAAAACGCCTGCTCCGACCCCGGAAAAGGCCGTTGAGCCGACTTCGGAAAATCAGTCCGGACAGGCATCGGTCGGGCAGAAGCCGGGCGAAAACCAAGTGGGCGAAAAGCAGATGGACGAAAAACCCACGGTCCAGAAATCCGGGACCCAGAAATCCGGGACTCGGGCCAATGCCGCCCCGGCCGCCCCCGCGGCTCCCGGACCCAGCGACAAAAAGAAAACGGAATAAACGGCCTGGTTTATGAGGCGCGCCGCACTCCTGGTCCTTCTGACTGCAACCGCCCTTTCCACGTCCTTTTGCAAAAGACAATCCGACCGTGTTTCCCTGAAGGACGCTTCGGCGTCGTCCAAGGTGTTCGGCGTGGCCATGTGGGAGCCTGAAACCATCGATCCTTCCCTGGCGGCCGAGGAGGCCGGAGTGACCCTGGCGAGAGGGCTGTTCGAGGGGCTGCTCAATCGTCCCGCGGGGGACGGGCCAATGGTCCCGGGGGTGGCTTCATCCTGGATGGTTTCCAAAGACGGACTGACCTGGACGTTTCATCTGCGACCCGATGCAAGGTGGTCTGACGGCCGCCCCGTGACTTCAGGGGACTTCGTCTATGGTCTGAGGAGGGTCCTGGACCCGACCGTTGGTTCCAGGAACGCGGCCCTGCTGTTTTTCATCGAAGGCGCGCAGGAGTTCAACGGCGGCGACGCCAAGGGCCCAGCCATCACTGCCCCGGACCCTGCCACCCTGGTCATTCGCCTGCACTCGCCGGTCCCCTATTTCACGTCCGTGCTGACATACCCAGCCTATTTTCCCATCAGGAAGGACGTCATCGAGGACAAGGGGATCCACTGGACGCGCCCGGGGGCCATCGTGTCCAACGGCGCTTTCCTGCTGAAGGAGTTCGAGCCCGGCGTCAAGGCCGTATTGGTCAAGAATCCCGATTGGTGGAACGCGGGATCAGTGGCCCTTGACGGCGCGGTATTTTATTTCGTGGAAAACGACCGCCTGGCCTTCGACTGGTTCAGGACCGGGCGCGTGCAATGGCTCAAAGGGACCCTGAATCGTGACCAGATCCCGATCATGCGTCGGACGCGGCCCGCGGAATTTCACACCGACCCGGTCCTGTGCACCTATTACGCGGTGATGCGCAGCGACAGGCCACCGCTGGACGATCCGCGTCTGCGCAGGGCGCTGAACCTGGGTGTGGACAAGGAACGGCTCGTCCGCGAGGTGCTGATGGGCGGACAAGGCGTGGCGTCCGGACTGGTGCCGCCGGCGATCAAGGCGTCGACAGGGTATGATCCGCCGAAAGGCGAGCAATTCGACCCGGTCGCGGCGCGCGCCCTTGTGACCGCCTACATTGCTGAAAAAGGCGACGTCCCGCAACTGACTTACATCTATAACAGTGGACAGGGGCACCGTCTCGTGGCCCTGTTCCTGCAATCGGAATGGAAGCGCAACCTGGGCCTGGACGTGAGGCTGCGGGCAACCGAGTGGAAGACGCTGCTGTCCAGGGTCCGCAAGGGCGCGTTTCAGATTGCGCGCGCATCCTGGTGCGCGGACTACGTAGACCCGGGCAACTTCCTGGATGTGTTCAGGGGAGGCGGCCCCAACAACTACCCCAGGTTCGAATCGAAGGTCTACGACGACCTGCTGTCCAGGGCGCGCCGCACGGCTGATTGGAAGGCGAGGCTTGGACTCTATCGGGAGGCCGAGCAGATCCTGAATCGCGGAGCGCCGATAGTTCCCTTGTATTTCTATACCCGCATCTACATGTTGAGCACCGCGGTGACGGGATTCAAACCCAACCTGCTGGACGTACACCCTCTTGAATACCTGGATCTACGCCCGCGCAATCAGGATGTCACTAAATCTGGAAGTGCGAGAGGGGGGATTTGAACCCCCACGGAATTTCTTCCACAAGCACCTCAAGCTTGCGTGTCTACCAGATTCCACCACTCTCGCAGCAGTCGGAAAAGGCGACGCATTCACTATCATGCCCCCGTTTCCGTGTCAATTCGGTTCGTGCGTGAACCCCGTTGGTCCTCATGGTAATATCCTGCCGATGAGCGGACGAAACACATTTCTGCTGGCGGTTGCATGCAGCGTCTGTCTGGGGTGCGTGCCTTCCGTTGAAGAATCCGCCTCGTCGGCGGTTGATGAGTTGCATGATGGGGCGGGGCATGTCACGGCACCGGTATTGGCCCTGTTCACCCCCGACTCCCGGCGGTACTTGGTCCGGGCCGGTCAGGAGGGCCTGGCGGAGGTATTGCTTGACTCGACGGCGACCACCCTCGATCATGGCGGACAATCCTCCGTGACGCCCGGACTGGTTGTCGGCGGCGACCCGGAGGACACGGTTTTTCTTGTAAGGGACGGGCACGCCAACCTGATTGACCTGGCTTTGTCGGGTGTGACGTTCGCCGATCTCAGGGGACCGACGTATCCGGCGCCATGGTAGCTGGAGGCCAATGAATAGATGCCGCGCGTGGCGCTGGGCGCCAATCTGGATTGCTGTCATATTTGTCGCCTTGGGGTGCGCCCAGTCTCCCACGGAGGTCTTTGAGGACCTGGAGCAGTCCGCATCAAGGGGCAATGCCGCGGAATTCGCCGCGCACTTTACCGCGGAATCACGTCCGTTCGCCGAGGCCTTGATGTCCCTGTATTCGACGCACGCCTCCGCACGCGGCCCTTTGTCGAAGCCATTGGAGATTCTGGCCGCATCCACCGTGAAGGAAGAAAGTATCAAGGGACCGCGCGCCTTTGTGACGGTGGAATCGCCGAACGGCACGCAGAGCACCCTGGTTTTCAAAATGGAAGACGGCGAATGGAAACTGGATATCGGCGACACTGAAAAACGCAACAGGGACCGCTGAGGAAGATCTGGATACGATGGACGAGATCACCGCAAGACAAGACGTGGTCGATTGCTGTCGGCGGATGCACGACAGGGGCCTGATCTCGGGAGGGGAGGGCAACGTCAGCGTCCGTCTGGGACGGAATCGAATTCTGGTCACGCCTTCGGGGTTGAACAAGGGCTTTCTGCGGACCGTTGACCTGGTCGTCGTGGACCTGGAAGGACACCTGGTCAAGGGGCGGGGCAGCCCCTCATCGGAGGTGAAGGTCCACCTGGCGGCCTACCGAGTTCGTGAGGACTGCGGCGCCGTCATTCACGCCCATCCGCCGACCGCCGTGGCATTCACCATAGCCGGACTCAGTCTTGCGCAGTGCGTGGTGCCCGAGTCGATCATCACCCTTGGGGAGGTCCCCACAGCACCCTACGCCACGCCTTCCACCGATGAACTGGCGTTCCAGGTGGAGGGCCTGTTTGACTGCCACGACGTGGTGATGATGGACAGGCACGGATCGGTGACGCTGGGCAGGGACGTGATGGAGGCCTACGACCGGCTGGAGTCGCTGGAACATACCGCCAGGATCACGTACATGGCCCGGACGCTGGGCGCGGTGCGACCCCTGCCCGACAAAGAGATACAACGTCTGCGGGCCATGGCCGAGGCAATGGGCAGGGAGACACGGTTCCGGTCCTGCAAGGGCTGCAACGTGTGCGGCCCTCTGGGATGCGGGTCGTCGCCGGACACGGACGATTCCCTGATTTCCGAGGTGGTCAGGCAGGTGCGCGAAAAGCTGGAATCAGGCCGCTGACCAAGCCAGATTCAATTATGAACAATCCGGGTCACGACCCAACGACGAGGGTCGCCAGTTTTTCGTACAGGTCCCCGCCCTTTTCCAGGGCGCTGACCTCTATGTGTTCGTTCGGCCGGTGAACCAGGAGGTTGCCGGGGCCGGCGATGATGGGTTTCAGGCCGGCCGGGGCATATACCGAGGCCTCCGTGTAGGCGGCCTTTCCGAATTCATCAAGACTGCCGCTCAACGCCTGGGTGAAAGACGGGGCCAGGTCCGTCCATGTGGCGGGCAGCGGGGCGTGCGGGAACCTCAGGTCCACGTCCGTGAAACAGGCGCGGGCCTGTTCCAGGATGTCTTTCAGCAACGCACGGTAATCACATCCGGGAACCGTTCTCATGTCACAGGCGAACACCAGGTCCCGGCCCTCGACATCCACCGAACCAACGTTCATGGTTACCTGCGGGGGTTTGAAGTGTTCGTCCCTGGT
>JAADHL010000001.1 GCA_013151875.1 Deltaproteobacteria bacterium | reverse complement strand
GAGCCCCTGTGCCGCGAATTGATCCACCAGGTAGCCCTGGGGAATGGATTTGAACCCGTCCACGACCTCGTCCATCAGGGCGACCACGCCGCCCGCTGTGTGGATCGAGACGTTGCGACCCAGGCGGCCCGATGAGTTGCCGACTCCCTGGCGGCGCAGAAAGAGCGGCGTCATCAGGGTCCCCATGGCCAGGACCACCACCCTGGCTCGGATGGTGACGGCGACGCCGGTCGCACGGGACACGCCTCTAACGCCCACGGCCCTTCCGTTCTTTACCAGAAGTCCCTCCACGCGTACCCCGGTCAGCAATTGGGCGTTGTTGCGCAGGGCCCTCGGCACGTAGCTGACGTCCGTAGAGCGCTTGGCCCCGGTCGGGCACCCGTAGGTGCAGACCCCCTGTCCGTCGCAATCGGGAGCGCATCGGTCAAGCGGGCGGTGGCTATAGCCGAGTCTGTCCGCGCCCCGGGCCATGATCTCGCCCAGTTTGCCGACCACTTTCATGTCAGCCCTTTCGACCCGGTATTCGGCCTCGACGCGCGCAAAGTATGGTTCCATGGCCTCAAGCGTGTATTCGGTAAGCCCGTGCTGGCCGCGCCAGCGATCGAGAGTGCGTTCGGGCGTACGAAAACAGGTTCCGGAATTGATGGTCGTGGTCCCGCCGACGCATCGGCCCGTGGGCAGGAGGATGGGGGTGTTCCCCACTGTCGTCGAGATACCGCCGACGCCCCGGTACATGAGCTTCTGCATCTCGAAAGGCCGGCCGTTGAACGCGGATCGCCGGTGATAGTCGCCTTCCTCCACCATGAGCACCGCATCGCCTTGTTCCGCCAGGGCGCACGCCGCCGCCGCCCCTCCGGCCCCTGTCCCGACCACCACGACCTCGGTTTCCAGATCGAGTGGGTCATGGATGTCCTTTCCAGCGGTTACGTTCGACATCCACCGGGGCGAATCGTCCTGAACCGGAGGCTTCGCGTATTCGATGCCCAGGGCCTTGAACTTGTCCGGGTCGTCGTAATAGAAGACCTTCTGAGGCAGGGTGACGTACCTGAAGGCGGCGCGTCTGATAGCGTTTCCCTGTGACCAGGTCCGCAGGTACTCGATGCGTCGGTCCAGGTCCAGCGCGGACATGCGTTTTCGATACCTGGGAATGGACCCCAGTTCTATCGCCCAGATGATGGCCCTGACTGCCTGGCGTACAGCGGGAGGCAGGCTGCCGGCAATCACTTCACCCCGCAGGACGGGCTCGCGCGTGAACGGCGGGAACACTTTCCCTGGGGGGATCACCGCCTGACCCATCCTGAACAGGATTTCCCGCTCGCCGTTGGTGTGCCAATAGTCGGACATTGCGGATGCCATTCTAGGATTTCGAGCCTTGAAGGTCCACAGTCCGATTTCAGGTGAGGTTCATGCCGTCCGGGATCGCATGTATTCCGTTGTCTTTCAGCACGATGCACACGTCGGCGGCGGGCATCACGGTGACGTCTTTTCCGATGCGCACGCGGCCGGCCGTTTCAGGGTCCTCGCTGATGACCCTTGATGAGGGATCGAAGCGCAGGCGGCCGTAGGGCAGTTCGGCCGACACCTTGAAAACAGCGCCTTCGCCCACTGTCAAACCCGATCCGAATGGGGCCGAACCGTCCGTGCCGTGCCGCACGCCCAGGTAAACACGCGCATCGCGTCCCACTTTCCACCCGGGGCCGATGCCCGCCTCTTTGAGCGCGGCGGGGGTGTTTCCCAGGCAGGGGTCGATCTCGATCAGGGCGGACTCGTGAACGTGCGCGCCGGCGGCGCGAAGGATGTCCGCTCCATGGTCGGCGAGGGCCTTGACGGTCGTTTCCAGGGAATCGGGCCCGGTCATCTGCTTGGTGGGCAGAAAGAACGACTCGCGATCGAGCAGCAACACGCCCACGTCACGCGCGTCCATCAGGCGCGACAGGTCCTGGTTCAGCATCTCGTATGTGCTGCTTTCGATGAATTCTTCGCCCACCTTGACCTTTTTCCCCGTGTAAAGCGTCGGTTCCAGGTCGGGTCGGATGGTGCTCAGGTCCACGATGTTGGTGCAGATGTGAGCCAGCGAAAAGACCGGCCCGCCGTCAGCCCCGGTTGCGCCTGCGAGGTCCGGCGGGCACACCGAGTACTCCACGCACTCCACGCCTCCCGTTGTGGTGTTTTTCACCACCAGACCCACTTTTTCATCCGGGCGCTGCCTGGGCACCACGCTCAGGGTCAGTCGGTATCCGCCCAGCACGTGATATCCGATCCTGGCCTCGTCATAGGAGTTGGCGGCGGCGTTGTCCACGTTGTGCAGGACCAGGTGACGCACGCCGGTGGAGGCCAGTCGCATGGCCGTTGTTCGTCCGTCCGATCCGGTTTCCAGCAGGGCGCGGAACACGCCGCCGTGGCCGTCGCCGGTGAAGATCAGTCGGCCGTCGGGCCTGGCTATCAGGTCCCCTTCCCCATCCAGCCTGGGGTGTTCGGCCTGCGGCATGATCATTATCTGACGTCTGGGGTGGCCCCAGAGATGCGCCGTGTCGGCCCACTCCCTTAGCGCGGCCTCGGTCAGACGGCTGGACATCAGCACCAGGTACGGCATCCTGCCCGATGCAACGCCGGCGGCAAGCCCCTGGGCCGCGAAAAGGTCCAGGAACGAAAAACCCATGACGGGAGTGATCGGGAACAGTCCCTTGGGCGGGGCATGTCCAAGGCGTTCGACCAGTTCCCTGGCCCTGGGGTGAGCGTCGGCCTGGGCGAAGAAGCGGGTCGCGGCGCCGCCGGAGAACACCACGGCGGACCACTCCCCCCTTTCAAGCGACTTGCGGCCGGCCCCCGTCAATTCACGGACGTCCGGGCCGTCGATGACGCCGGGTTCCACGGGTTCGAGGTCAAAGATCGGCAGTCCTTTCCCTTGGTGGAGCAGTGCATGTCGGTGTCTGTCCACCCAATCCAGATCGACGCGACCCAGGTCCTCGAAAAAGGCGTTCAACTCCGTCGCGCCCGCGCCACCCAGATACTTCCGGTAGGTTGCGGCCGACCCAAGGGAAACCAAGGCCTCGTGGAGGTTCAGGGTGGCCGCGCTGGAGTCCTGAAGAAATGAAGTGACGTTTGATGGGGTTTTTGTGTCCATCACAGCCTGCTCACGCTCAAGCCCCCAGAAGGCGTAACGATTCGTACATCGGTCTTTAACCCGGTGCGGGACCTGTAACCATCCGCCAGGGCCGCGCCGAAGTCATTTGCTGATTCCGACAGCACCAGATTCACGGTGTTGCCCCCGAATCCGGCGCCCGTCAGGCGCGCCCCGACGACTCCGTCAAGACCGTATGCCAGATCGACCAGGGTGTCGAGTTCGGGCCGTGACACCTCGTAGTCGCGCGCCAGTGATTCGTGCGATTCGGCCATGAGCCGCCCCATGGCCTGGACGCCCCCCGTTTCAAGGGCTTGAACCGCGGCCAGGGTCCGCTGGTTTTCGGTGACCACATGGCGCAGCCGCCTGAAGGAAACATCGTCCATCATGGCGCGGGCCTCGTCCAGGATCGACATGTCCAGGTCCCTGGCGTTGCCGACCTCTGGATGGGTCCGCCTGACTATCTCTATTCCAGCCGCGCACTCGCGCTGCCTTTTGGCGTATTCCGAGGACGCCAGCGCGTGCCTGACCCCGGAATCCGCAACGACGATCGACCATTCGGTGGGAAAGGCCACCAGGCGTAATTTCAGGCTTCGGCAGTCGATGAGCAGCGCGTGACCCTCGCTGCCGCACGCGGCGGCCGCCTGGTCCATGATCCCGCACGGGACCCCGCAATATTCATGTTCCACCTTCCGGGCCATGAGTGCGATATCAAAGGGTTTCATGGCGTGATCGGCCATGGCCGCGCCGATCCCTGTCAGAGCGACCTCGATGGAAGCGGACGAGGAAAGCCCGCCACCCAGGGGCACGTCGCCCTTCAGCCACACGTCCGCCCCGGCAAACGGGACTCCTGCGTCGCGCAGAACCAGAAACGGACCCAGGGCGTACCCCTTCCAGCCAGCAATCGCCTTTGCGTCCACAGGGCCTTTTGCCGGTCCGAGTTTCGCCTGGGTTTCTTCTTTCAGATTTTCGGACCACACGCGCACCATGCCGTCCGTTCGCGCGGCGGCCAGGGCAGTGGTGCGCAGGTCCAGGGCCGCGGGCAGCACGAATCCTTCATGGTAGTCCGTGTGCTCGCCGATGATGTTGACCCTGCCGCCGGCGTTCGCGGTGAACTCCGGGGCGCGCCCGAATCTGGACCTGAACCTGGAAAAGAGGGCGGCCTCAGACATCCTTCCATCCCGATGGAGGCCGATATTCGGTTGAAAACTCGTCGCGTTCCACGACGAAGGCGGTCCCTGTGTGTGGACCGTTGGGGCAGTATCCGGAGTGTGGGGATTCCACCAGAACGGGACTGCCGGCCGCAAGTTCGACCTCGCGCACGCCGCCTTTACCGTCCCCGATCACGAGTGTGAGCCGGCCCTCGACCAGCAGGAAGAGTTCGGGGCAGTCGTGGCGTTCCAGTTCCACGATCTGATCCCTGTCGGATTGAGGGGGCGAGTACAGGCCGCACCTCCAGTGTCCCGCGTCGCCGCACAGCACCTGCCATCTCAGGCCGGGCGTGGATTCGAGGGGCATGTCCGGCGCGCAGCGCGGAAAGGACGGCGGCGTTGTCCTGATCACCTTCATGGCCGCCTGCCCTTCAGTCCCGCCGCCAGAAACGCGATCCCACCCGCCAGAATGACGGTCCCCCACCATATTCCGGGCGCCACGGCGGTCACCTGCTTTACCCGGTCAGGGATGTCCACCAGTACGGCGGAGCAGACAATGATGATGCCGTAGGCCGTCAGTATGAGGCCCACGAAGAACCAGATGGGCATGGGCTCGCGGGACTCGCCGCCCTCGGGCGTCCCGTTTCCATCGGCCGGGTTTGAATCGTTCATCGTCAAACCTCCTCCAGTGCTCAAACACCCCTACCAGAAGTACACGTTCAGGGCCACCAGGCAGACGAGCGCGGCCACGGCCCACACCGCGGGACGCCTGAACCAGGCCTCGTCGGCGTCGTCGGGCTCCGGGGTCAGACCCTTGACCAAACCCTCCAATTCAGCGTCGGTTTTAGGCGCCGTGAACATGCTGATTGTCGCCGTTACCCCGAAGCACACGACCCAGGCCCATATCGCCTGCCACACGTTGCGGGCCATGTCGCTGGGCGCGGGCGTGAAGGTCAGGACCGTCGCAATCCCGGCGGAAAACCACCCCAACTTGAACCCCATGAAGATGGAAAACGACACCAGCATGCCCGCGATCATTCCCCAGAACGCGCCCGCGCTGGTGGTCCTCTTCCAGAACATGCCCAGCAGCATGGTGGCGAACAGGGGGGCGTTGACCCAACTGAAGATGGCCTGGATGTAATCCATGATGGTGTTGAACTGCATGGCCACGTACGCGGTCGCCACGGACAGCAGGATGCCCACGATGGTTGCCGCGCGCCCCATCCATACCAGGTGCCGGTCGCTGGCATTGCGGTTGATCACCGCCTTGTACAGGTCGTAGGTCCATACCGTGTTGAACGCGCTGACGTTGCCCGCCTGCCCCGCCATGAAGCCCGCCAGCAGGGCGGTGATGCCCAGGCCCACGAGGCCGGGCGGATAGTACCTCGCGATCAGCATGGGGAGCGCCGCGTCGTTCCAGGTCCGGCCGGGATTCATCGGGTCCTCGGGGATGACCAGCAGGCCCTGAGCGTGCAGCTTGAAGGCCACCAGCCCGGCAACCACCACAATGAACGGCAGGGCCATCTTGAAGAATGCCGCGGTAATCGGGGTCAGGCGTGCGGAACGCAGGTTTTTTGACGAGAACGCGCGCTGCACCACCAGGAAATCAGTGGTCCAGTACCCGAACGACATGATGAAGCCCAGTCCCATGGCCAGTCCGAACCAGTTGATGCCCATCTGGTTGTCGGCCGCGCTGCCCGCGGTGGACCAGATGTGGGCCATGCCCTGCGGAAGCCCCGCCATCACTCCGTCGATGCCGCCCAGTTCGATGACGCCCAGGACAGACACCAGGAACAGCCCGGCCCAGATCAGGAAGAACTGCACGATCTCGGTGAATATGGCGCTCATCAGCCCGCCCAGCGTGATGTACACGCCGATGGCGGCGGCGGACACCCACATGCTGACGTGCCAGTCCCACCCCAGCAGCACGTTGAATACCAGGGCCATGAGGTACAGGTTGATCCCGGACATCAGCAGGGTCATGACCGCGAATGAAATGGCGTTGAGGACGCGCGTTTTTTCGTCGAAACGCAGCTTGAGATAGCCCGGGACCGAGTGGATGCGGCTCGAATAGTAGAAGGGCATCATGTACAGGCCCAGGAACAGCATGGCGGGTATCGCCCCGATCCAGTAGAAATGCGCGACGAACATCCCGTACTTCATGGTGCCGCCGGTCCAGCCCAGGATTTCCAGGGCTCCCAGGTTGGCGGACAGGAAGGCAAGGCCCGCCACCCAGCTCGAATTACGGCGTCCGGCCAGGAAAAAGTCGTCCCCGGTCCGCGTGAATCGTCTGAGGTAGAGCCCGATGCCGATGATGGCTGCGAAGTAGATGACGATTATCGTCCAGTCGATGCCGGTCAGGGTGATGTGCATGGCTCGTCCCTAATAGTTGAGCGCCAACGAAACCTCGGCCATGTAGATCGGGTCGGTCTGGATGCGGTCGAAAGGACCTATCCGGTTTACCAGCGCCCCGCCTGCCTGTCCGGGCACGAGGGCGCCGCCCACCAGGTGGACTTCAAGCAGTTTTTTGTAGGTGAACTCCAGGTCAACGTCCGCCTCGACGCCGACGAAGCGGTTGCCCAGGGCGTTGTCAGGCTCCAGCACCGCGGCCGCGCCCACGATTACGCCCGGTCGAAAGAAGTCGGTCACGGCCCACGACGCCTTCACGTCCCCCAGCACAAGGCCCGCGCGGTTCATGAAAAAGGCACCGCTGTACATGGACATGCGTTCGTCGTAATTGTCGTACCAATCCCGCGTCTCGTCCTCGGTCAGCATGACGGTCGCGCTCTTCGGCTTTGCCGAGTACAGGAACGCCCCGTTCGTGCCGTTTCCGTCGTATCTGTCATCGGGCGACAGGGCCAATAG
>JAADHL010000180.1 GCA_013151875.1 Deltaproteobacteria bacterium | reverse complement strand
GCCCCTTTCCCTGCCCTTCGCGGCCATGCGAAAGTCGGCCTGGCAGCGCCACAATTTCTACACGCGGGCCTGGGGGTCCGAGGATACCGAGTGGGGCCACTGGGCAAGGACGAACGGCCTGGCAGTCAGGTACGTGCCCGAATCGCTGGCAATGCACTCGCACGACTACACCCCAACCCAGATCTACGGAAGGCGCTTCATCGAGGGTGAGGCGGACGCCTTCATCTACGAAATCAAGGACGGCCTTGTCGCAATGTGCCGTCGAGTCGTGGGCCGGACCCTCAGGGATTGGGCCTCGGACATGCGTTCGGGCGAATGGGGGGACCTCGCCTTGGCCCCGTTCCGCAGGCTTGCCGGATCATGGGGCTACTTCAGGGGAAACCGCCTGGGCGGCAAACGCAGACAAAAGAGCGACCCGGACGGCTCCGTGGGCCAGAAGACCGCGCTCAGGCATCACGAATCCAGCTCGTGAGCAGCCTCGGGCTCTGGCATCGCCGTGACCGAATCTGCCGCTGAACGGGCGCGTAAAGTCCGCCTGCGCTGCTTTTCCACCTCGGACAGGCCCACTGATATCCCCGCCAATATCAGGAAGGTAAAGAACAAGGGGGTGATCCGAAAGACCCACTCGAAAAACCCGCTGGCGTAGGTGGCAACCATGCTGAGGAACAGGGCCGCCTGCAGCGCCCCGTCGCGCCCCGGGGTCCTCCACGAATATATGAACGCCCTCCACGCGAAACGGATCAGCACCAGCGCAAAGGCAATGATACCCGGCCATCCCAGTTCAGCCGCGGTCAACCAGTACACGTGATGGCAGACGCCGGCGTGCTTTTCGCCGGCCATGATCTTGAAATGCTTGCGATACTTATGGTGAATGTCGAGGACATGGGAAAACTGGTTCACGCCCACGCCCATGGGGTTGTCCTCCAGCATCAGACGGGCTGCCTTGTTGAATTCCTCCCTCGCGCCCTCGCTGGCCGCCGGCGCCTCCATGAACCTGTCGACGATGCTGGGTCCGACCATCGCGCCCCCAAACACGAGCCCGGCAAACGCGAACATGGTGGCCACGAATACACGCTTGCTGCGCGTACGCACGTTGGTGAAGACGAGTACCCCCAGCGCGCACACGAATCCCAATGCCATGCCCGCGCGGGAAAACGTCATCACCGTGGTCAACAGCAGGCCGAGCGCCGCCACGAGGGTCACGGCGGTCCGCCACGAATTCAGGCTCCGATCCGCCAGCCCGAAAGCAAGCATGAGGGCCGACAGCATGTTCAGGTACATGGCCAGGGTGTTCGAGTGGTCGAATGTTGCCGAAACGCGGTACAGGCCGCCCAGGTACTTCTGCTGCAATCCCTCGAACACCATCAACGCGGCCACTGCGATGAGGCCCCTCCACACCGCGCGCATGGGGACCCCGGTTCGAATGCAATTCACAACCGTCCAGTACAGGAGCCACGAGCGGATCAGCTTGAACACCGTGAACCATGACAGCAGGGGCTCGGGCGCGGATCTGATCGAGTACAGAGCAACAAGAAAATACAGCAGCATGAAGAAGGTGTTGTAGGGGATCCATTTGATTTGCCGCGTCTTTTTCACCAGCAGCGATATGCCCAGGGCCATGGCTATGAGCTCGATGGCAGTGATCTCGAAACCCCGGTCAGGCCCCCGGTAGGTCTCCATGGACATGAAATTAATGTTCCCTCGGTCGGCAAGGGTGGTCGCGAAGATCATCAGAGTCAGCAACCACCCCTTGATGCGTTCGGAGTATATGGCGGCCGCGGCCATGACAGGGACGCCCACCACCAAGGCCATGGCGAAGATCATGTACTTCATCGCCCTGGGCCTCCCGTCATATAGTGACCTCCTTTTTGAACAGCCCCGCCAGATCGGTGAGGTCCCGCGGAGGCTCGCAGTCGGCCGTGTTCGTCGAGTACGACGCGATGGAATCCTCGTGGTCCGGGTCGTAACCGTGCATACCGGCAATCGGTCTGAGCCCCATGTAGCTGGGGCAGATTATGGTGCCCGGGTGCGCCAGAAAGAACATCTCGCCATAACGGCTCCCTGGAAAATCGCACCCATACCCGACCAGTTCCTCGTCAGTCAGCATCCTTCCGCAGGATTCGTCCTCAAGGACCCCGGATATACGTTCACGGGCCCCTTCCCTGAGGAACCAGAAGCGCGCCATTGTTGAATCATAGACCGCAGCGTAGTCGCGGCCGTACCTGAGCCCCAGCCCCTCTATTCTGGACATCAGGTCGCACAGGCCCGTCACGTCTGCCATGCCATGGTCGGAAAACACATGGACCCTCACATCATCGTACCGGGCGCGGGCGGTTTTCAGCAGCGTTCGAATCTGTTTTTCGTACCAGGCTATCTTTCGCCCCACCTCGTCGGCGCGCGTCCCTTTTTCGTGCAGGACGCCGTCCAGGCCCCCCAGGAAAAGGTACGCAAATCGCACCGTCCCGTTTTCCAATGCCCGGCCGGCGCCTTGAATATTGTCGATTTCAGGCACTCGCCAGTCAGACAGAAAAAACGGAATCTCCTTTTCCCTGAAGTAGTCGAAAACGGTAGGGATCCGCCCGATTATCCCACCCGGCTGGTAGATATCCCTCTTTTCCGAGTAGTCCATCAGGGGCAGGACGTCGAACGGGACATTGTACAGCTCGAAGTATCCGGTAAATCCATGGACACGGGCCACCGCCCTGCTCATCCAGTGCCTCACCCGACCGCGATCCGTCGCGAAGCGGGGCAGAAAACTCAGAAAACGCCATGCCCTGAAAGGCGAGTTGTCCGGGTCGTAGTAGTAAAAGGAAAAGTGCTGGTGATCCCTGGGCAGCGCGCCCGTAAGTATCGTTGGATCGCATGTCGAACTGTATCCCAGCATGGTTCCGAGGGGCGCTTTGCGCGTCAGAACATCTTCAAGGAAACCGTGGCTGCGGAGTATGCGCCAACCGAAGGCATCGATGAACACGGCCAGCACGACACGGGATCTTCGCGGCATCGCTGTCACCCCTGGGACTCGCGCTCATCCTACTTCGGTACAAACCATCGGGCAATTCGACGTCCGCCAGGAACTTGTGACTGGGTGTCCGGTTCAGGCTATACTCCATTAACTCGAATGACACGCCCGCCTTGCATGCCGGTGCATCGCGGCGAGTATGGAAAGGCATGAGCCTGACCGAAGACAAGTCCAACGGAGCGCCGGTCCCATCCAAACCCAGATGGGCGATCGTGGGGGGAGGCATGCTGGGCATGACCCTGGCCCACCGCTTGGCCGGCCAGGGCAAGGACGTGACCCTGATCGAGGCGGGCGAATCGCTGGGCGGGCTCGCTTCTCCCTGGTCCATCGGCGGCATCACCTGGGACAGGCATCATCACGCAATCCTGTTGTCGGACTGGCGCCTGCGGTCCATCCTGGGTGAACTGGGACTGGAAAAAGAAACCAGATGGGTCGAGGCCCGAACCGGTCTGTACGTCAAGGGAAAACTGTTCCCGATCTCCAACCTTGTCGAGTACATGCAGTTCCCCGCCCTGGGAATCGCCGGACAGGCGCGCCTTGCATTCACGATCCTCTATGCATCGAAAATCAACGACTGGAAGAAACTCGAGGGCATTCCAGCGGAGGACTGGCTGATCGGTCTTTCGGGCCGACGCACCTTCGAGATGTTCTGGGTACCGCTGATGAAATCGAGACTGGGCGAAAACTACCGCCAGGCCTCGGCGGCATTTGTCTGGTCAACCATACAACGCATGTACGCGGCGCGCCGCAGCGGCCTCAAGAAGGAAATGTTCGGTTACGTGGAGGGCGGATACGCCAGAATCATCGAACGGTTCGAGGAGGTCCTCGGGACCAACGGGGTCCGGGTCATCAAAGGCTGCCGGGTCGAGGCGGTGGAGCCGGAAGGCGGCAGGTTCGTACTGGACCAGGCCGGCGGCGGTAGGCTGTCGTTCGACCGCGTCGTAGTGACCACTCCCACCCACGTGGCTTCCCACCTGATCAGGGGATTGAAAGACGGCGAACGGTCCCGCCTGGAAAACGTCCGTTATCAGGACGTAGTTTGCCCGTCCCTCCTGCTGTCAAAACCCCTGGCGAATTACTACATGACAAACATCCACGACCACGACGCGCCGTTTTCCGCGGTCATCGAGATGTCCGCGATGGTCGACAGTAGGTCGTTTGAGGGTCATGCCCTGGTCTATCTGCCCAGGTACGTCGCAACCGACGACCCGTTTCTCCAAAAGGACGACGGCGAGATCGAACAAAGCTTTCTGGGCGCACTGGAACGCATGTATCCGGATTTCAGACGCGGACACGTCGTCCGCTTCCAGGTTTCACGCACGCCCCTGGTCATGGCCGTCCCGACCCTGCGATATTCCGACCACCTGCCGCCCATGAAGACATCGCTGCCGGGCCTGTACATCATCAGTTCCGCGCACATTGTCAACGGCTCCGTGAGCGTCAACGAAATCATCCAGCTCGCTGAGCGGACGGCTCGGGCGTTCGCCGAGGGCTCGGGCGACGGCCTGGGTTTTCTGGGCGGCCGGACCTGACGGATCGGCCGCTGGCGCAACAGATTCATGAACAACGTCCCGACTGGTTGATTTCGATACGTCGTAATAATAGAATGCTAGTCGGAGTTTTTTGCCTGTCTGGAAAGGAAACCTTGTCAGGTGGAGGGAAACTCTAAGGTTCAGTGGTCGATCTGCCGAAATCCTGGGGTGGAATGACACTGGATCGCCGACTGGAGTTGTAGGCGATCGTGCCGTTTGGGGGCCGTGGTTCCAGGCGTAAGGTTGCTGGAGCCATAGAGCCTCGGGGGTGACCGGAGTACCGACCATGCTGTTCACGACGCTGAAGGAAAAGGTCGCGGCCCGCTCGCAGGGCGGCACTGCTTCGCTGCCCGGGGTCCTGCGCGGGCAGGACTTCAATCGCATGATCGAACGCGAACGGTGCCGTTCGGATCGCAATTCACATCCCTTTTCGCTGGTTGTCTTCGACCCCGACGGCAAGGGTTTTCCGGATATACGCAAGGCGGCGCATGAACTGAAAACCAACGTCCGCCTGACCGATGACGTGGGGTGGTTCGACCAGGCCAGCCTGGGGGTTTTGCTGCCCGACACATCGGGTGACGGCGCTTGGTCCTTCGTACACAAGGTGCGCCCGCTGCTCGAAAAGGCCGACCTGGATCTACCCGCCCGCGTCTACACGTACAAGGGCAACTGGAAGGACGAAAGCGAGATTGAAGGCCCGCTTGCGGAACCGGAAGAAAAGGCATCAAGCGAATCATCACCTCAGAACAAACATCACTTCATTGAGGATATGGAGCGTTTCTTCATGAAGCCGCTGCCATGGTGGAAGCGCATCGAGGATGTCGTTGGATCCCTGGCGGCCATGATCGTGTTCTCTCCACTGTTCCTGACGATTGCCGTGTTGGTGAAACTGACCTCCAAAGGACCTGTCATCTTTAAGCAGCTCAGGGCGGGGCCTGGCGGAAAGCCTTTTGTTTTCTATAAGTTCAGAACAATGTACGCCGACGCCGAGGAACGCAAGGAAGAACTGAAAGAGTTGAACGAACTGGACGGCCCCGTCTTCAAGATCCGCAATGACCCACGCATCACGCCGTTTGGACGGTTGCTGCGGAGATCGAGTCTGGACGAAATCCCTCAGTTGTGGAACGTCTTCAAGGGTGACATGACCCTAGTGGGTCCCCGCCCCCCCACACTGGACGAGGTGCCTCAGTACCGGGCGTGGCACCGCAGGCGCCTTGAACTCACGGGCGGCATCACCGGAATATGGCAGGTCAGCGGCCGGAACGAGATTCCCTTCGAGGAATGGATGCGTATGGATGTCCGCTATTCCAGAAAACGGTCTTTCCTGCTCGACATCAGGCTCCTTGCTCGCACCGTCTGGGCGGTCATCTCCGGTCGCGGGGCGAACTAGCCCTGACAAGAAAGCCGATCCGGCATATAGACGCCCGAGGCATTCAACACATCACCGCTTTGATTTCGAATCACGCCCCAGTCTGCAATCCGTCATGTGATGGAAACAGATCGATGTTAGCATCCCACACGATTGAACGAGGCAACATTACATGAGCGACAAGCTGATCAAGCCGGCCCTTGAGCCGGATCCTGGGTGGGGTGAATTCACCCTGCCCCGTTTCGCGGACGGCAACACCTTCGTCACGGGAGACGCGGACGCCGACCGACTGGGCGTTGAGTACTACATACGCGAAACGGACCAGGCGGTGGTGGGCAAGGTCTGGTTCGGTCCCAAGACCCAGGGTCCTCCGGGCCACGCGCACGGAGGCAGCGTGGCGGCGGTACTCGACGAGGCCATGGGCGCTGCGGTCTGGCTGGCTGGACACGCGGTTCTGGCGGGGACGCTTACCTGCCGTTTCAGAAAACCCATTCCCCTGGGCACGGTCGCCACGCTGGCGGCATGGAAGGAAAGCAAGGATGGCCGCAAGGTCTTTGCCCGATCCACGCTGCATGACGCGGGAGGCCTGCTGCTTTCCGAGGGCGAAGGCATCTACATCGAAATACCCCCAGACCGCTTCAGGGAGTTCGTCGACAAAATGCGGGAATCCGGATAATCGTTCATTCCCTCACCGACCTGACGCCTTCCATTCCCAGCAGACGCTGCTTGACCGCAATGCCGCCTGGGGCTGAAAAGCCTCGTAATCTCCCGCCGGAAGCCAGGACCCGATGGCACGGAACCACCAAAGGCACTGGGTTGCGGGCCATTGCCTGTCCGACCGCCCTCGCGGCGCCCGGCCTGCCGATCAAAGCGGCCAGTTCTCCGTAGGTCGTTGTCGCGCCCCAGGGTATGGTCCTCGCGGCCTCGAGCGCGTCCCGGCTGAACGCGCCCATCCCGCCAAGGTCCACCGGCAGGTCCAGGTAGTCCTGCGGCGTCCCTTTCAGATGAGCAATAATCCGACGCATGGCGTCCTTGACGAACCCGGGGGGATCCCCGCGATCACTTGAGGTGGTTTTCGATGCCCCCGGAAGCAAGACCCTCACGATGCCGTCCACCGCCCAGGCAATCGAGCATGCGCCCCAAGCGGTTCGGAAGGTGATCGTTTCGTGTCTCTTTATCGGCATCGCCGGCCCCTTAGGCAATCTTGGAAACCAAGTGTAGACCAAGCAA
>JAADHL010000268.1 GCA_013151875.1 Deltaproteobacteria bacterium | reverse complement strand
CCTTCAGTTCCTCGGCGTAGCACATCCGGCACTTCAGATCGCAACGATGAGTAATCAGGATGTTGATCACCATGGGAGGTCCCGCCCTGCCCGATGGGCCGATATAGTCCAAGGGCAGGGTCACCATGTTGCGCGCCAGTTGCCTCAATGGAAACAGACGTCTGAAGAACAGAATCCTGCTGAGTTGGCGGTGGAATTTTCTGTTGACGTCCATCGGACATTCCCACGGCCGCAAAGCGGCGAGGCACTCCACTAAATCCTTTTTCGGATTGTCATGTCAAGATCCCGGGGCAAACCCACGGTTCGTGAAATCCGACCATCTTCCGAAATGATGACGCCCACGGCTGCGGCTTGACGGCAACACATCGAAGTAGTTGGGAATCAACTTGGGAATACGGTATATCTTTCGCCGCCTCTTTCCTTCGGCTCCATCCAAATCGTACATGGGCTGCCCATCAAGCAACTCGGGATGATCGATGTTTTCAACCCCGCCCTGATAGACCATCCAACGTGCGTCTCTGATCCGCCGGTCAACCGGAAAATTCAGGAACGAGGCCGCGAAACATATCACGGCCAGGGCCGCCGCCACGGTCAGAAAGCGAGGCCACCTCGCGCGGTTGTCCCAGGCGTACACGACGCCTGTAAGCGCCAGCAGGAACAGAGGCGCCATTCCGGTAAGAATGATGCGCATCTGGTCGTCTTCCACCAGAACCGCCTGGAGTGACAGAGCGGCGTAGGTCGGCGCCCCCCAAAGGGCCAGAATCAACGCGCGTGACCTGGATGTCTTCCATGTCCTCCACAACCCGACAAGGGCTGCCGCCACAACCAGGACGCCCAGCGTATGGACCACGTGCATCGGATAGTGGATGAAGCTGGGAAAAGGGTCCATTGCCCCCCTGGTGATACCGTCGCCGAACGGAAACACCATCAGCCGGTTGGTCTTGATCTGGAATCCAAGGAAATCGTAGGTGAACGGCTGGACCCATGACTCGGTCATCATCTCCGTCACATAGGCCAGCCAGATCGAGGCCACCGGCAAAGCGGTTGCCAGAAACAGGGACAGATCCAGCCACCTGCGCCGTCGATTCATAAGGATATGGGCCGAAAGCGGGATCAGAAAGACCAGGGGCAGCAGGTTCATGCCCAGGCCGACGGTGAACCCGGCCACCACTCCCAGAGTTATCGGTCCGGCGTCCAGGCAATCGGCCAGCACCATCAGGAACGCCCCGAACGCAAAGGCCATCACATTGGTGTCCAGGACCTGGATCATCACCACGTACGGATTGAGCGCAAAAAACGCCAGACCAAGAAGGCCCCCGGCGACACGCCTTTCATGACGGCTGCCAAGGGCCCAGCCCACGAATCCCAGCAGCACGGCCAGAGTGCACCGAAGCAGTCTGAACCCCACCTCTCCGAAGATCAGGGCGTAGGTGGATGCCAGGGCCATGTTGCCTCGGATGGTCCCGTTCCAGTTTCGGGAGATGGGCGCCATGGCCTCGGGCGAGGCAGGCGACTGATGCCCCAGCAACTGGTAGACCCCACTGCGAAAGCAGTCTGTATTGGCGGTGGTCCTCCACTCTTGGAGAGTAAAGGACAGATGTCCGGCGTCGTAGGAAAGAAAGGCCACGGCCAGAACCAGACCCATGCCGGCCCACAGCCAACGCGAGGAAGGGGCCGTTATCATGCGCAGGCCTCGGAACCTGAAGGCCAGATACAGCAGATTGACCGCCGAGGAAGGAACCAGCAGGATTTTCAGGGTCATAGGCACGAAGGCGATCAACACATAAACGTAGGCCGCCAGAGGAACCGCCATGAGGCCGAATCCCAGGACCAGAGAAGCCGCCTCCACGTCCCTGACGCGACGCCCGCGCAGCCACATCGAGGCAAGTCCGAGGCCCGGCAGGAGTACGATCCAGCACCAGAGCAACAACTGGATCGGCGCCCTGGCGATTACGGGAAGTTCGAAAAGCATGCCTTGGGTATACTAGAGTAGTTCATCGGCCCCCGCAACAAGGGCCGGCCATTATCCAGTGCGGCGATTCAGGCCGCCGCGCAGCGGAGAACAAGTGCGCTTGTCATCCACGGTTGCAGTTTCCTGCTCGCTGGTCTTCACCTTGTGGACCGGGGCCGTCATCGCGGGCGAACACGTGATAGGTCCGGAAATGGGCCCGGTCATATCCGACATCTTCCATTTCAAATGCGGCTGGCAAGTGGATGAAATCACCGTTCGCAAGGATATGGCCGTCGCCACCGCACGAATGGAAAACGGGACATCATGCGAAGTCAGACTGATTCACCCCGACGCGGCAGCGCCTGACGGGTTCTTGCGAACGCTTACCCCTGAATTCGCAGTACTGTCGGCCCCGTCATGCCCCCCGGAATGTGTGGAAGCACTGATCCGAAACGCCAGGTCGGCGTCGAAGGCATTCACATGGAAAGAACCAAGAGACAAGGATGAGCGGGTACAGGGGACGGTTGGTGGAGGGACAGGGTCCATCTGTGTGACGGCCGGGGTTGGGTTGGCTGCGGTCCTGGCCCTGATGTACCTGGGTTTCATCGCATTCAGGGGACTTGTTCGCCTGCCTGGCGGCCGAATGGCTGCCATCGTCCTGACAGCAGGCGCCGCGATCCTGGCAGTGAGGGCCCTGAACGCCCCCATTCAGACCGGGGACGAACTGATCAATTTCACCAGTTCCCTGACGGGCGCCTTCACGCTGTTCGACCTCGTGGAATATCCCCATCCCGCTCTGTACTTCAACCTGTCGTCCGCCCTGTACGGTCTGTACACGGTCCTTCTGTCGGTTTCAAAGGGCTGTTCGCTGGACGCGGCGGCCGCACAGGCGATGCTTTTTCACCACTCGGACCTCCTCATGGTATCCCGCCTGCTGTCGGTCCTGTTCTGGGCCGGTCTGATGGGCACGGTCTACGCCATGGCCGTTGGACTCACCCGGGATCGCTGGTCGTCCCTGCTGGCCATGGTCCTGATCCTGCCGACGGCTCCCGTGTACAGCAGCTCCTTTTCGCCCTACACCATGGGTGTTTTTCTGAGTTATCTGGCCCTTTATCTTTGGACCCTGGACAAGTCCTCGACACCCGCGGACAAACTGGGCGTGACCGGCGCCGGTGTCCTGGCCGGCGCTGCCCTGTCGGCGCATTATCTTTCGGTTCTGTTCATGCCCGCCTTCATCCCGGCGCTGTTCCGAAACCCAGCCAAAAGACGTCCGGCCCTGTTTGCATTGTTCGCCGCAACGGCGGTGGTCGTCTTTTTGATCGTGGACTTCCGAATGTTCCTGGACTTCCAGGGATTCCTGGACTCCTGGGCCTGGCGGGTTTCGGAGATCACTACTCCGGACGTCACCGACATCAACCGACACCTGCGCGCCGCTTCCACCGGCAGCCCGCTCTTTTACATCAGATTGCTTATATCCAGCCCGTTGTTGCCGTTCGCACTGGTCGGACTGGCCACGTCCATCGCGCGCTTGATCCTCGACCGGGACACTGATCGTCTGGTCGCGATCATCCTGCCGCTGTACCTCCTTGTGGCGCTGTCGGCGCCGGCAACGAAGTTCGAACGGTACCTGATCTTCGTGTACCCCTCCATGGCAGTGCTGGGCGCCTGCGGCGTATCCGATATCCTTGAATGGTTGAAGATCGGCCGACCAAGGCCTTTCGTGGTGCTGGCGCTGGCGGGCATGACGGCGTTCTTCCCCGCAAAACCTGCCCGCCTCGTCCTCGACCCAGGCCCAGGAGGAGCGCTGATTCAGCGTCAAAGCGACCCCGTCGCACGGTTCCTGAAATGGGTAAAGGACGCGACCAACGAAGGTCAGATTGTCGGCGTGTCGTGCCCTGACCTGCCTCACCCGGCAAGGGCCTTCAGGGAACGCAGAATGCCCGCCGGCATCGCTTTCGAGCTGGCCGACCTGCTCACAAAGACAACCGACAGAAAAGTGATATGGATCGATGCGGGCAAAGGTTCGTCGGGTCCCGGCACGGGCCTTGAATCCATCGATTGGCTATATCTGATTTACTGGTACGATAACGACAAGCCTGACATAGGCACTTTGCAGCGCAGTGCTCATGTTCGGCTCGAAAAGGTTTCAAGCGCTGTTTCCAACGGACTGAGACACATGATCTACAGAGTCACGAAGATCGCGCGCGAAGGCATCGACGCTCCCTCGACGGCGCCACCAGGAACAGGACCAGTAATGACACCTGCACACCACAACACAGAGGATTCGACAAAATGAGCAAGACAACAGCCAAAAGGTCTCTCGACCGAGTATTCCGGCCCCGGGCGGTGGCCGTGATCGGCGCCAGCCGCAAGAGGCACCAGATCGGAAACGAGGTGGTCCGCAATTTGGTGGGCACTGGCTTCACGGGCCCGGTCTACCCGGTGAACCCCACCGCCAGCGTGGTCCACTCGATGCACTGCTACCCCAAGGTCACGGCAATTCCCGGACCTGTCGACATGGCGGTGATCACGGTCCCTGCGCGGTACGTGATTGATGCCGTAAAGGACTGCGCGAAAAAGAAGGTCAAGGGCCTGGTGGTCATCACCGCCGGCTTTGCCGAGGTGGGGGGCCGCGGCGCTGAACTCCAGGCGGAACTGGTGGATCTGTGCGCGAAGCACGGCATCAGGATAGTGGGCCCCAACTGCATGGGGGTCCTGAACATGGAGCCCGCCTACAGCATGAACGCATCGTTCGCGTCCACCACGCCCGAGTTCGGCGGCGCGGCGTTCGTGTCGCAGTCAGGAGCGCTGGGCGAAGCGATCCTGGCCGACGCCCATGACCTGGGTCTGGGTCTGCATATGTTCGTAAGCGTTGGGAATCGGGCGGATATCGCGCCGTACGACCTGCTGGAGTACTGGGGCGACGACGACGGCGTGGACCAGATCCTCATGTATCTGGAGTCCTTTGGGGACCCCGAGCGCTTCATGAAGGCCGCCAGAAGGGTAACGGGAAAAAAGCCTGTCATGGTGGTCAAGGCCGGGCGCTCGCCAAGGGGGGCGATGGCGGCGGCGTCGCACACCGGTTCACTGGCTGGTTCCGAAGCCGCGGTGGACAGCCTTTTTCGTCAGTGCGGCGTACTGCGCGTGGACAACATGAAGGACCTGTTCGCGCTGGCCGGCGCCGCTCAGGCCGGAAAATTCCCCCGGGGAAATCGCGTGGCAATCGTTACCAACGCCGGTGGTCCCGCCATCCTCGCGACGGACGCCTGCGCCGGGCTGGGTCTTGAGATCGTGGACCTCGAACCCCGCACCAGAAAACGCCTGCTGGAGGCGGTCCCCCCGGAGGCCTCGGTCAAGAACCCGGTGGACCTCATCGCGTCCGCCGATGCCGAACGATACGACAAGGCCCTTGAAGCGGTCCTGGCCGACACGCGCGTGGACATGGTCCTGGCGATCTTCGTGTCGCCGGTCATGATCGACAGCGCCGCGGTCGCCCGAACCATCGTGAAGCACGCCTCGCAATCGAAAAAGCCGGTGCTGGCCTGCCTTTTGGGCAAACTGTCCAACGAGTCGGCGATCGACATCCTGCGCCACGGAGGGATACCGAACTACCGCTATCCCGAGGAGGCCGCCACCGCGCTGGCCGGTCTGCACCGTCTTCAGGAGGCCCGCGACCGCTCGTATTCGCTGCCCAGGCGCTTCCGCGTGGACCGCGACAGGGCCAGAAAGGCCGTGGGCGCGGCCTTGGCCTCGGGCCGCCAGATGATGAAGGGCACCGAACTGTTCGCACTGTTTTCGTCCTACGGCATCCCGGTCGTACCCACGCGGATCGTGAACCGGATCGAGAACGCCCTGTCCTTCGCGGACGAGGTGGGTTTCCCGGTCGTGGCCAAGGTCGAGGCGCCCGACATCATCCATAAAACCGACACGGGCGGCGTGATCGTGGACATACGGACCCGCGAGGAGCTGCTGGAGGCCTATACCGACCTGGAAAAACGCTTCCGCAAGGAGCACCCGCGGATGGAAGTAATGGTCCAGGCCATGCGAAAGGACGGTGTCGAGGTCTTTTTCGGGGCCGCGCCCGACCCGCAGTACGGTCGCCTGATGGCCTTCGGGCTGGGCGGGATCCACGTGGAAGTGCTCAAGGACGTGGTATTCCGCATCCACCCGCTGACCCGAGGCAACGCCGAAACCATGGTCGATGGCATCCGGGCCCGGCAGATGCTGGATGGAACCAGGGGCAAACCGCCCGTGGATCGTGCACAACTGGCTGACATCCTGCTGCGCCTCAGCCAGATGTTGACCGACATCCCCGAGATAGCGGAACTGGACGTCAACCCCTTCCTTGCCGCATGGAACCCAAAGGAATCCTGCGTCCTGGACTGCCGCGTCAGGCTGGAAAAACGGGACGGTTCGTAGGCGCGCGGCTGGAAGGCGGACAGGGCTGAGCCCGCGTCACTGCTTCGTGAATTCGCCGGAACAACCAAGCCACCCAGTGCTGGTGTCACCAGCCCACATGACAACGGTATTGGGGTCGATTTGCAGATCCATAGTCAAGTCGGGCGGCGAGGAAAAGACCACGTTCACGTGTGGCGCTTCATACACCATCTCCGGAATCGGTGGGTGAGGGTAGCCAGCGTAGAGGCTCGGCGTTCCGTAGGTAAACGTCAACGGATCCGGATTATCCTTGAGAATTACCACTGCCGTAGTGGCGTCGATGCTGATCACCGTGATCGTGTCGAAGCCGCAGGCAATGCCGGTGTAGGTCGTGCCGTTGCAATCAATCGGGGTATGCACGCAGGCGCCGTCGGTGGGGTCGCAAGAATCGGCCGTACACGGGTCGTTGTCGTTGCAGTCCTTGGGGTCATGCGTGCACGTTCCAAAGTCGGGCGAGGCGCACACGTCCACAGTACACGGGTCGCTGTCCGAACAATCCTTAGGGATGAACTCGCACTCCCCCGTCTCCGGATTGCAGTCATCCTGGGTGCATAGATTCAAGTCATCGCAGGTCTTTTTGACGTGATAGCAGACTCCCTCGATCGAGTCGCACAAGTCCTCGGTACACAGGCTGGTGTCCGCGCAATCCGTGGGTTCATAAGTACACTGGCCGGTCGCGGGGTCGCACGAGTCAACGGTGCAGAAATCACCGTCTTCGCATTTGTTGGGCGGCCCCCCATGCAGAAACCAGCCTCGCAGAAATCACCCACGGTGCACAGGTTCCCGTCGTCGCACGAACCGGTAGTGTTGGTGTGCTGGCAACCTTTGGACAGATCGCATGTGTCTATCGTGCAGACGTTGTCGTCGTCGCAGGAAATCATGTCCGGTTCATGGATGCACGCGCCATCCAAATCAGGGAGGCAGGAATCAATCGTGCACGCCACTCCATCGTCACAGTCCTTTGGCGTGTGGACGCATTTGCCGGCCACCGAGTCGCACGAGTCAACGGTGCAAGGATCATAATCGTCGCATTTGTTGGGCGGCCCCCCGATGCAGAAACCAGCCTCGCAGAAATCACCCACGGTGCACGGGTCCTGGTCGTCGCAAGGCCCTGTCAGGTTCTCGTGCACGCACCCAAAGGCCAGGCTGCAAATGTCCTGGGTGCAGTCGTTGGAGTCATCGCACAAAATATGAATCGGATCGTGAGTGCAACCCGGCGCTGCGCCGGGATCGCACCCGTCCAAGGTGCAGGAAAACTGGTCCGAGCAGTCTTTTTTCGCGGTCTTGCAGTCCCCCGTGGACTTGTCGCACCACGCATCGGTGCAGGCGTCCGGGGCCATGCAGGCGATCTGTTCGTACACGCACTGGCCGTTTTCCGGATTGCACGAGTCGTAAGTGCATTTGTCGGAATCATCGCAGGCCTTGGGTTCATGGCTGCAATCGCCGGTGACCGGGTCGCAGACGTCGATGGTGCACTTGTCCTGGTCCTCGCAGTTCTTGGGCGGCCCCCCGATGCAGAAACCCGCCTCGCAGAAATCGCCCACGGTGCACGGGTCCTTGTCGTCGCACGAACCTGTAGCGTTGGTGTGCTGGCATCCCAGTTCCAGGTCACACTTGTCATTGGTACAAGCATTATCGTCGTCACAGGCCTGGTCGTCCTGCGTGTGGATGCACTGCTCGGTCGTTGAGTCACACTGGTCCGTCGTGCACGGTACTCCGTCGCTGCAATCCCTCGGCTTGTTCGAGCAAACACCGCTGGCAACGTCGCATTTGTCTATCGTGCAGAAATCGAGATCTTCGCAGTCCGCGTCGCCGGTGCACTTGAGCTCTCCCTCACATATGCACCCTTCGTAATCGGTTTGCGTGATCAACAGGCATGAATCCCCCACCGTGTCGACGTCGCCGTCATCACACGGGGCATCGGGCAGGCAATCGTGGATGCATTCACCTCCTGAACACTTATCAGTGGTGCATGGGTTCGTGTCGTCGCAATCCGTGTCGTTGGCGCAGCCCTCGTCACCCAGGCAATAGCAACCGGAGCCCGAGTCCCATCTGCACACATCATTGGTGTTCATCGGATTACCATCGTCGCATTTCAAACCCTTCTGGCAATCGTTGCGACACTTGCCCGACTCGTCGCACCAGTCATACGTGCACTGCTCACCGTCCTTGCAATCCGCGTCGGTCTTGCACGCCTTGGTGCCCACGCAGCCGCAGACCTGCATGCCGAAAAAGTCATCAAGAAGGCACTTGTCGTCGGTCGTCCCGGCGTCGCCGTCGTCACAAGGGGTTTCCAACAGACATTCGTTCTTGCACTCGCCGCTGGTTGGGTCGCACGAATCCGTGGTGCAGGACTCGCCGTCGTCGCAGTCCGCGTCGGTCTTGCACTTGGGAATGCCGCGGCAGATGCAACCGCCATCCGGACCCTTTCCGCACTGGTCATCGAGAGTCCCGGGAATCCCGTCGTCACAGGTGTTTCCGTTCAAGCAGTCGTGCACGCATTCACCCGCCGAACAACTGTCCTGGGTACATGCATTCCCGTCATCGCAGTCGGGATCGACCGTACACCCGGAATCTCCCTTGCAGATACAGGCCGTTCCGTCGATTCGACACTGGTCCGAGGTAGTGTTCCCGTCTCCGTCATCACAGAACTTGCCGGGAAGGCAATCATGCCGACACTGACCGGTCTGGTCGCACCAGTCCAACGTGCACAGGATATCGTCATTACAATCCTTGGCCGCGTGCTCGCAGACTCCGGTTTCCGGGTTGCAGGAATCCGCGGTGCAGGCGTCCTGATCGTCGCAGTCCTTTGCGGGATGCTCGCAGTTTCCCGTGGCTGGGTCGCAATTGTCGTCGGTGCAAGGGTCCTTGTCGTCGCAACCCGGGGCCGGTGGAGGACAGCAGCATGTGTCGACCCCGGGCGCGCCGTCCGCCCCGGTCGAGGTCTGGGGGTTGGCGTGCCCCGTCATCTTCGTAAGGGAACCCGCCACGCCCTTGCCCGCCGGCGGGCAACCGTCTCCTCCGTTCCCGCCGTCTCCCGGAGAGCCGGTCGACTTTCCGTCCGTGCCGTCAGTTTCGCCCTTTCCGCCCTTGCCCGAATCGGAGTCGGCGTTTCCACCAGGACCCGCGGCGCCCCCGGCCTTCACCGCGCACTTGGGACAGGCCCCACCATCGCCGCCGTCACCTGCGTTCGCGTCCGAATCGCCGCCATCACCGCCCGTGTCGTCCCCTAACGGACCTCCTAAAAGCGAATTTCGCTTGATCGCCCCCGCTGCGGCCGAAAACGTCTTGAACTCCGCCAGCCCTCCGTCGCCGCCCAGTGCCTTTGCCGCGCCTCCCGCGCCTGCCGCGCACCCGCAATCGGTCCCGTCGCCACCGTTGCCCGAGTCGGCAGCCGCGTCACCGCCGTCGCCCCCGCTCAAAGTCCCCACGATCGTGACGTTTCCCATACCTTTCTGGGCGCCCAGGGACCACAGCATGAGACCGGATGCCCTGTTGCCGAACGCCCCAGGTGGTCCGCCCACCGCTCCGCCGCCCGCGAACGTCCCGAAAAACGCCGGATGACCCGCGCCACCAATGGATGTTGCCTTGCCGGCGGCCTGGGCCGGGCATCCGTCATCGCCATCGACCGTCGATGCAGCGGCGTCGCCTCCGTCCCCCCCGTCACCGGGGAGTATGGTCAACGATCCGCCGCTGAAATCGATGTCAGCGGGAATACCCAGGTTGAACCCCGCCTTCATCGATACCCGGCCGGGCCTGCCGCCCTTCCCGGCGATTGCAGTAGCATCCGCCCCTGGCACGTCGCACGCGGCAGTGGCATTCCCGCCTCGCCCACCATTTCCCAAGGCAATCGACCAATCGGCCTTCACAACCAGATTTCCCGCCACCCACAACAAGCCCGAGAACGCGTTTCCACCCCTGCGTCCCCTGACCGTCCCGCATTTACCGGTCTTGGCCTTCCGATCCTTGCCGCCGGCGAAGTTCCAGGCAAAAGCCGGCCTGGGGCCCGGACCGCCACCGCCGCCGCCCGGTCCGCCCCTTACGCATCCGGCCCATCCGGCCCTGGCGAAGATCCATGCCGCCGGGTTCACGCCCGCCGGGGGGTTCAGATTGATGTTGCCGCACAGGTTCCACGCGGTCGGCAGGGTAATGTTCGCGCCCTTGAACACCAGGTACACGAACTCCGTGGTGCTGGTCTCGACGCCGTTGGTCAAAGTCAGGGAACCCACGTACGCACCGGGCGCCCCCAGGGTCACGGACGGCGAGGCGTCGGAAGAAGTCGACGGTGAGGCGCCGCCCCCGAAATCCCAGGACCAGGAGTCCGTGTCCGGGTAATCGGGATCGGTCTTCGCGGTGAATGCAACATTTTTGCCCGACAGCCCCGCTACAGGCCGGATCTCGGCCACCCGTGGCGCGTCGGGGCCGCTGGCAGTGAACTTCAGGGGAGGCGTGCCTCTGGGCGCTACATCGGGATAGTCGAACTGACCGGCCAGCAGACCCACCGCTTCGGATGCCAGACGACCGTCCTTTTCGGGCACATATTCCATGCCGTCCGCAATTACCAGGTTCCCGTTGGTCTCGATGAGGGAACCCTCACCCGTCTCTATATCGCCACGTACAATCAACACCAGACCGTCATCGGCGGGCTGGTCCTCATCATCGGGATTTGCGTTGGGCAGATCCGACCTGAGAATCGCCTTGGGACCAAGTCTGAGG
>JAADHL010000195.1 GCA_013151875.1 Deltaproteobacteria bacterium | reverse complement strand
CTCCCTGACGCAGATGGGTATGGCCTCCTTCAGCAGGCGGACGGCATGCAGGGCCAGGGCGTCGGCCACCGGCTCTTTTTGCATCGAGTGCATGGACTCGATGGCGTGCGAAACAGCGTCCATTCCCGTGGCCGCCGTGAGCCCCGCGGGCAGACCCACGGTAAGTTCGGGGTCCAGAACGGCGCTGTCCGGGATGATGTTGTAGTCGCCGAAAAGCAGTTTTCTGTTTTGAGTCCGATCCTTGATCACCGCCGCGTAGGTGACCTCGGAGCCGGTTCCCGCGGTGGTGGGGATCGCGATGTGCGGGGCCGCCTTGCGCCGCAGGTTCTGAAAGCCCACGTAGTCGCGCAGCCTCCCGCCCTCGCGAAGCAGGATGGCGATGCCCTTGGCCGTGTCGATGACGCTTCCGCCCCCAACGGACACCACTCCGTCGGCTCCCGCGTCCTTGCCGGCGCGGTATCCGGCCTCGACCGGTTCGACGCCGGAATCCGAAGGCACGTCCACGAACACCGCGGCTGCCCGATTGCCCAGGGCCTTTTTGACCTTTTCGACGCAATCGGTGTCCCGGGCCAGCACCTGGTCCGACACCACCAGCGCGCGTGTGATGCCCAGGCGGTCGGCCTCCATCGCCGCCTCCCGCACGGCGCCGGCCTCATAGATGACCCGGGTGGGCATGGAGAAAATGAACGACAGGGACTGGTCGTACTGCATAGGCCCCTCCATCACCTGAATCCACAGCCGGCGTCATTGATTGACGGCGGTTTCCAGGTTGCAGACCTCGTGTTTCCCAGCGGCGACGGAACTCTTAGAGTTCGTCCGGGAAGTCGGTTTCCACCAGGCCGGCCGACTCCACCAGGGCCTTGCTGGCCTCCACGTACCGGACGATGGTGGGCAGGTCGCCCTTGAGCCGCAGCTTGCCCTGCAGCATGCCCTGGATCGGGTCCAGTTCCTTCATGATGACCTGCTTCCAGCGCTGATAGGGGCCGCTGATCACGAACGGGGCCTTTGACGCCTCGTCCGCGGTGCACAATCTGGCCTCCCTGCACACGCCCTGGTGCAGGTCCAGCCAGATGCCCACGTCCTCGTCGATGCCCACCCCGGGGTTCGCCTGGCAGATGAGGGCCACCACGCCCTTGTTCCAGCTTGCCCCCCCCACTTTGTAGGCGGGATTCGTGTTGATGGCCTCCTTGTATTTGGCCACCCATTCTTCCGAGGGAAATCTGTACATCATCTCGACTCCTTCAATTCTATCCAGGAGAGGGATGGTAGACACCGCCTTTCGTGGATGTCAACGATGAGTCTTGCGATCACCATCGCAACGGGGTTTAATCCAGGTCATGGAAGATTCAAAAGAAAACAGTCGAGAGCCGGTGTATCTGTTCGACGTCCAGGGTTACGACCCGGATCGAATCAGGGCCGTAGTGGCCGGGGCGATGCGCGAAATGGGTTTGAAACCCAGGGGGCGCACCCTGGTGAAGCCCAACTGCGTGGCAGCCCATCCGGTGTACTTCGCCCACGCCTACACCCGGCCGGAGGGGTTGGACGGGGTCATCGCCGCGGTGCGGGATGTCGGGGGCGACGCGATCGACGAGCTTGTACTGGGGGAAAGGTCCGGGATCACCATCCCGACCAGGATGGCCTTCCATCACGCGGGTTACCCCGCCGTCGCGCGAAAGCACGGTATCCCATGCAGATATTTCGAGGATGATCGCTCGGTTGAGGTGGCCTTGAAGTCCGACGGCCGCCTGAGGGATTCGATCTTTGTCCCCGAGTCGATTGCCGACGCTGATTTTCTGGTCAATTGTCCCAAGTTCAAGACCCACCCATGGACCAGGGTGACCATGGCGTTGAAGAACTTCATCGGCATTCAGGACGACGCGCATCGGCTCATCGATCACGACTACATGTTGGAGGAAAAGGTCGCGGACCTCCAGGAGGTGATCAGGCAGGACCTGATCGTGATCGACGCGGTAGTGGCCGGCATGGGAAGGATGCTGACGCCCAGTCCACTGCCCTTGAATCTGATCATGGTGGGCAAGAATCCGGTGGCCACGGATGCAGCGGGGTGCATGATACTGGGAATCGACCCGTCCGAGGTGCGACACCTTCGCTTTTGCGCCGAGCGCGGGATCGGGTCCTTGTCGCCCGAGGGCATTGAATTCAGGGGTGACGTGTCGTTGGACGAGGCGCGCCGCAGGGCCGGGGATGTCGAAAACGCCATGGTGAGGGTGGACAAGTTCTTTGAAGGCAGCTCCATCACGGCGATCTCCGGTCCTCCGCCGGACCCGAGCCACTCGGATTACTGCTGGGGCGGGTGCCCGGGCGCCATGGAAGAGGCCATCGACGTCATCCTTCAGCCCGACGCCAGGACGCGTTGCCGCCGGATGAGGGTCGTGTACGGCGACGTCCGGGGCATGGACCTGGGCGAGCAACCGGGCGAGACCGTCGTGTTCCTGGGCGACTGCACCAGGTACGAGGGAAAACTGTTCGGCAAACGGGTCGAGATAGGGTCTACCTACATCCCTCGTGCGGAAAAGGATCCACGCAAGGCCAAGGCAAAAGACGTGTTCGTCAGAATGGCGTCCGTGTACTGGACCATGGCGATGACCCTGTTGCGCCGTCGCAGGCACCTGGTGATACGGGGTTGCCCGGTCAGTGTGGCCGAGCACGTGCTGCTTTTGGCCTCGTTCGGGGGATTGAAGAATCCGTATTTCGACTATCGGGTGGTCTTTCCATTCGTTTGGAACTGGATCAGAACCAAGGCGCGGCGCTTGATGGGCCTGATCACCGGGAGGTCCCGCCCGCGTCTGCTGGACGGCAAATGAGGCCTGATGGAAGGATGGCCGTGTTCGGGCTTACAGGGGGGATAGGCTCGGGCAAGACGGAGGTTGGACGTGTCATGGCCCTGGCCGGGATTCCGGTCATCGACGCGGATCGGATCTCGCGGGTCCAGGCCGCAAGGGGAGGCCCGGCCTTCGACGGCATGGTGGGTGAATTCGGTGACGACATTGTGGGGCCGGACGGCGAGATAGACCGGGAGGCTCTGGCCGGCATCGTGTTCCGCGCGCCAGACAGGCTGGCGGCCCTGAACAGGATCACGCATGGTCTGGTCATGGACGAGGTGAATCGCCGGCTGGGGCTGCTGGCCGACATGGGGAAAAGAGCCGTCATGGTCGAGGCCGCCCTTTTGGTCGAAACCGGCTGGGACTCCGATATGGATGGCCTGGTGGTCGTCACGGCCCCGCGTGAAACCCGAATCGAACGCGTGGTGAAACGGGACGGTGTCGGCGCGGACGATGTCAAAAGGCGTATCGATGCCCAGATGTCGCAGGACGACAAGGCGAAACGGGCGCGATGGATAATAGGCAACGACTCGGGCCTGGATGAACTGCGCCGGGCGTCCATTGAAGTCGTGGTTGCCATCGCCATGGAGGGAACATTGTGATGGCCAAGGCCCGGGGCGCGAATCTGGTGACCGGTTTTCCGGCCTTTTCAGCTCGTCGATTGGTGGAATTGCTGCTTGAGCGGGGCGAAAAGGTCTTTCTGTTGTGCCAGGCCAAGTTCGAAAAAGCCGCTGGTGAGCTGGCGGCCGATGCCGAACAGAAGGGGCTTGCCGGTCGGCTGGTCATCCTCGTCGGCGACGTGTTGAACATTGATATGGGCCTTTCCGGACGCGAATTGAAGCAGGTCGCGAGGGAGGTGACCCGGGTCCACCATATTGCCGCCATCTATTACCTGGGCGTGGCTTCGGGTCTGACCGAGCGGGTCAACGTGGACGGCACGCGCAACGTACTGGACGTCGCCTCGGACCTCGACAGGCTGGAGCGTTTCGTCTTTCACAGCACCGCATTCGTGGCGGGGGATCGGACCGGGGTCATTCTGGAGGAAGAACTGGAGGCGGGGCAGGGCTTCCGTAATGCCTACGAGCGCACCAAGTTCGATGCCGAACGACTGGTCAGGGGACACATGAAGGACCTGCCCATCTCGGTGGTTCGTCCCTCGATCATCGTGGGCGACAGCAAAACCGGCCGCATCGACCGGATGGACGGCCCGTATTTTCTGATAAGGACAATCGTGAACTTCCCCGTGGACGTGGCGTTGCCGCTGCCCGAAGGGGGCGCATACCCGCTGAACATGGTGCCCGTGGATTACGTGGTCCAGGCGGCGGACCTGATCAGCAGGGACCCAGGGGCCGCGGGCAAGACCTTCCACCTGACCGACCCCAACCCCTTGCCTGCCCACAAGGTGTTCGACATGGTGGCGGACAACGCGGGTCGCAAGAGGCCCAAGGGCTCCATCCCTTCGCTGGCCTCCAAATACTTGTTGAGGCTGCCGGGGGTCGAGATGATGCTGAGACCCCAGCGTCACTTCTTCGAGTACTTCAACCGGCTGACCATCTACAACTGCATGAATACCCTGACCAGCCTGGCGGGCACTGGAGTCACCTGCCCGACTTTTCCTTCCTACGCGGCGACTCTGGTGGACTTCGTCAAGAATCAGGCCCGACAGAAGGCGCACTCCATGGCCAAGGCCGAAACCGAAATCGAAGACGCTTTCTATTGAGGTGGGGTGCTATCTGCGGCCGTTGATCATTTCCTTCAGTCCCAGGCCGGACTTGAAGAACGGGAGGCGCTTCGGGGGCACCTGGACCTTGTCGCCGCTCTTGGGATTACGGCCTATGTAACCGTCATAGTGCTTGACCGTGAAATTGCCGAAGTTCCGGATCTCGATCCTCTCGCCGCGCTTCATGGCGTCCACCATCTGCTCGAACACGGCGTTCACGACGATCGCGGCCCTGTCCAGGGTGATCTCGCTTTGCCTTGCCACGGCTTCAATCAATTCTGACTTGGTCATTGCCCCCTCCTGGAATCCAATCAACAGCGGTTGATGATATCCAAACAACATTTTCGGTCAAGTTGAATTTTTATTTTCGGTCTGTTACACCGATTCGGGACGCAACGAATCGGTTGGTTGAATGAGCGAAAAAGAATCCGTCCGCGAAAAATCCGGTCATGAAGAATCCGTCCGTGCTCCGGTCGGGGATTTTCCGTTTTCCCTGGATGTCAGGTTTGAATCCGGCGGCGGGTTCCAGTGGACCGCCCTGTGGGAGGCCCTCGATAGGCTTCTGGATGACAGGGATGGACCGGCAGCCTTTCTGGGGCTTCCGGATGACCATGATGCACTGGAATCGGTGCTCGGCGCAGTCGGGCGCGTGCCGGACGGATTCAGGCGTGTTCTCGTGTTGGGCATCGGGGGCTCGGGCCTGGGCGCACGGGCCGGCCTTGAGGCGCTGGCCCCCCTCGAAACCCGCGGTCGCGCGCGCGAGGTCCGCGTCCTTTCGAATGTGGACCCTTCATCCGTGGCCGACGCCTTGGACTGGTTCGACCCTGCGGACACCCTGCTGAGCGTGGTGTCCAAATCGGGCGGCACAATAGAAACCCTGAGTCAGTTCGCCCTGTTCGCGGATCGGATCCTCGCCTTCGGCGGCGCGAAGGCGCTTGCCGATGGGGTGACGATAATCACGGACCCCGAGTCCGGTCCATTGAGGGCGATGGCCTCATCGGCCGGTTGCGCGACGCTGGACGTGCCCCCACTGGTGGGAGGACGGTTCAGCGTGCTAACCCCAGTGGGCCTGTTTCCCCTGGCCATGGCCGGCCATGACATCGCCCGGATACTGGAAGGGGCGCGTCGGGTGATCGACGGGGTCAAAGGCCCGGATCGGTCGATGCAACCAACCATCCGCTCGGCGGTCCACCACATCGGTCTGATGCATCAGGGGGTTTCGGTAAGGGTCCTGTGGGCGTACTGCGATCGCCTGGCGTCCTTTGGGGATTGGTTCTGCCAGTTGTGGGCGGAGTCCCTGGGCAAGGTGGGCGAAAGCGGGCGCGTGGGCCAGACCCCGTTGAGGGCCGTGGGTTCCACGGACCAGCATTCCCTGTTGCAGTTGTTCATGGAGGGCCCCAGGGAGCACTGCCTGACTTTTCTGAGGGTGGGCGGACCATGGCCCCACCTGGAGGTTCCTGACATGACCGCCCTGGCCCCGGCCCTGGGCGAGTTCGCGGGCAAGGACCTGAAGGATGTGCTGGACGCCCTTGGAAAAGGGACCATGGCGGCCCTGCTCGAAGAGCAGTTGCCTTTGGTGGATATGCAGGTGCCCGACCTGGACGAGGAATCCCTGGGCGCGCTTTTCATGCACTTCGAGGTCGAGACGGCCCTGATCGGCTATGTGCTGGGCATCGACCCCTTCGATCAGCCGGGGGTCGAAACAGGCAAGCTGTTCGCGCATGGTCTCATGGGCAGGACCGGGTCCGAGGATTACGGGCGGCAGGCGATGCGGCTTCTGGGCGGGCGCGGATAGCTCGCACTCGGATGGACCACGGCGCAAGTGCTGCGGCCACTGGCTGAAGCCGGTGCAAAAAAAGGAGATGACACGATGGCGGTGACCTACCTGCGCGAGATCGAGCACCGGTACGGCGGCAACATCCATATCCTGGACGACCCATACATGCACACCCTGCTGGCCGAGCTTTCCATGGCGAAAACGGTGCAGCCGAGGCTCAACTGGCTCCTGTCCTCACTTTATGATGGACTTTTGAGGGCGGTCATCAACAACGAGTTCCCCAGGAAGGTCGGCTCGGTCCAGACCCGGATGGGGGCCGAGTACCGCGGTGAACTGCTGGATCGGTCGGCAATGGTGGTCAGCGTGGACATAGCCCGGGCCGGGATAAAGCCCTCCATGATCTGCTATGAACTGCTTTCAACGGTGCTGGACCCGGCGGCCGTGAGGCAGGACCACATCGTAATGGAGCGGACCATGGACGAGGCGGGCACCGTCACTGGGCGGCCATATCGGGGACCAAGATCGGGGGGCCGGTTGAAGGCAGGATCATACTGTTTCCGGACCCCATGGGGGCCACCGGTTCATCCTTGTGCGAGGTCCTGCGGTACTATGAGGAAAGGGCCGAGGGGCGCCCCGCCGCGTTGATCACGCTGAACCTGATAGTGACGCCGGAATTTATCCGCAGGGTCCAGCGTGAGGCCCCAAAAGTCCAGGTCTATGCATATCGGGTCGATCGGGGACTTTCGCCGCCGGATGTGTTGGCCAAGATTCCCGGCGAGGACTGGGACCGCGAAAGGGGACTCAACGACCATGACTACATCGTGCCCGGGGCGGGCGGCCTGGGAGAGGTGCTCAACAACGCGTTGACTTGAGCGTCATCGTATTCGTTATCGGTTTTGGTTCGGGTGTTCACGGAGGCCGTAATGACCGGAGATGAAAGATTCCATACCCTGGTCACCGAGGAGGCGATTCGGGACAGGGTGCGTGAACTGGGGGAGGAGATCACGCGGGACTTCCTGGGGCGCGACCTGGTTCTGGTGGCGGTGCTCAAGGGATCGTGCATTTTCCTGGCGGACCTGTGCCGGCACGTGGATCTTCCGCTGACACTGGAGTTTCTGGGGCTGTCGTCGTACGGCGATCGCACTCAGTCCAGCGGTGTTGTGCGGATCACCCAGGACCTTACCCATCCCGTGGAGGGCCGGGACGTGCTGCTGGTCGAGGACATAGTGGACACGGGTCTGACGCTCGATTTCCTGATGCGTCACTTCGAGGTGCGTAAGCCCAGATCAGTGGGAATCTGCACCCTGCTTCACAAGCCGTCCAACACCATGAAGGACGTGAAACTGGATTACGTGGGTTTTACCATCGAGAACCGGTTCGTGGTGGGTTACGGTCTGGACTATGAGCAGAGATTCAGGAATCTGCCTTACATTGGTTACGTCGAGGACTAGGTTCAGCGTCGCGATCTTGACCTGTGGGCAGTTTCGGTTTCAGATCGAGCACAGCGAGTCGTGGGGTGTAGATGGACGGGGGAGAGTATCAGTTCGAGAGCCTCGAAGAGGCCGCGCGGCTGTTCGCGGTGGTCGAGCACGCCAAGAAGGAATGGGAAACCACCTTCGATTCCATCGAAGACGGCATAGCCATCATCAATCAGGATGGGACCTTCAAGAGAGTAAACGCGGCCCTGGCCGACATGGTCGGCATGGACGTGCGTGAGTTGCCGGGAAAGTCCTGCTGCGAGGTGTTTCCGTATCATGCCGACAGCGGCTGCCCCGCAAAGCTCAAGGCCGGGCACCGGGAAGTCGAGTACGAGGTGTCCATTCCCTGGAGGCGCGTGTACCGCGAGGCCTCGTTTACCGTGCCTGGCCTCAACACGGTTGTGGCGATCATCACCGACATCACAAAGCAACGCCTGGACGAAGAGCGGATAAAGAGGCTGGCGGACGAGGCGGTTGCGGCCAATCGTGAATTGAAGGCGTCCATGCGCGAGTTGAAGGCCACGCAGGAGAAGCTGGTCGCCAGCGAGAAGCTGGCTTCACTGGCCACCATGTCCGCGGGCCTGGCCCATGAGATAAACAACCCCCTGGGGTTCGTCACAAGCGGCTTTGGACACGTTCGGGACTGGTTCCGCAGGGTGGACGGTTTCCTGGACGAGTTCAGGCAGGGGGCGGCCAAGAGCGACCTGGACCGATACCTCAAAAGAAACAAGCTGGACAGATTCGGCAAGGAAGTGTCGCCCGTGCTGGACGACATCAGAATGGGGCTGGAACGCATCAGGGCGATCATCAGGGCCATCGCCGCTTTCGTCGAGCAGGGCCCCTTGGCCACGTCCCCGGTGGACGTCAACGACCTGGTCAGGCAGGTCGTGAACGATGTCGGCGAGGAACTGCCGGTTGGTGTGAAGATCGAGCCCCGTTTGGGGGACATACCCAAAGTTCCGGGATCCGCGGAGGCCCTGGATTCGGTGATGCGGCAACTGATCGAGAACGCGGTTTTCGCGGTGACCGGGGCGGACGGCGAGGGAAAGGTGCAGGTAACCACCGCCTCGAAGGGCGACGGCGTCCGTGTCACTGTGCAGGATAACGGCGTGGGGATGGACCAGGAGGTAGTGTCACGGGCCCTGGATCCGTTCTTTACCACTCGGGCCCCGGGTCCGCACGTGGGCATGGGGCTGGCCGTGGCGCAGGCCGTGGTCAGGCGGCACGGCGGCGAACTGGAGATCCGGTCGTCAGAGGGCAAGGGAACGGTCGTGGAGTTCACCCTTCCGGCGAAGACGCCGGACCCCGAACCGGACAGGAAGAAATCCGCCGCCAGGCGCAAGGCCTTGCGTACATAGCCCCTTTTTTTTCGTCAGTGAGTCGGATCCATGACCAGTACGCGGGTGGGCTGGGGCAGTTTGTGCTTTACCAGTCGGACGGGCTGCCTGACCGCCCTGACGTAATCGGGCGCCAAGGTCAGGAAGTCGTCCAGGGGAGCTATGCGCAGGTCAACCCGTTCGGTCCTGTAGTGCATGGGTACGGCCACGGCAGGACGTAACGCGCTGATGGTGCGCATGGCGTCGTGAGGGCCGATGGTGAAGGTGCCTCCCACCGGCAAGAGCAGCACGTCCAGCGGCATGATCCACTCGGCCTCCGGCTGGGTCGGGGGGCGGCCGATGTCTCCAGGGTGGAAGATCGACACCCCGTCCACCTCGAAGCGCAGCCCGGTGACCGTGCCCTCGTCGTGACCCGGTTCGGCGCCGTGGGGCAGTTCCAGCCCAAGGAACTCGATACCGCACGCGTTGCCGGTGCCTCTGATCACTTCAGGACTGCCGAAGGAAGTGTCCAGGTGGAAGTGGTCCGCGTGCGCGTGGGTGGAGGCCACCACATCCACCTCTTCCTCGAACGGAGTAATGCCGATCCTCCCCCCGAAAGCCCATGGCTGGAACGGGTCCACCAGGATGCGCAGGCCGTTGTCGGCGGTCACCAGGAAACACGCGTGTCCGATGTAGGTCAGGGTCATGCGTCCCGCCGTCAGAAAGAGCCGAAGAATATTGCCCGGATCCAGTAGGGAGGCGGCGCGTACGGATTGAAGTCCACCGCGTCCGGCCTGCCCAGCCAGGCGATCAGGGCGGACGAGCCGGGACCCTTGGTGGCCGCCGTCGCCAGGGCGAACTGTTCGGACTGACCCTTGAACGGGACGGGGCCCTCCACCCGGAGGCCCTCTGCGTTCAGAATGAAGCTGCTGAGGACCATTGACGATACCAGGCCCTGCGCGTCCATGTCGGCCATCGGGCAGGCCATCAGGTACTTGTCGCCACCCAGGCGGGCCAGCGCGGCAAAGCCCGGAAGACACGCCTGGTAGCCCTGTTCGGGGTCCATGGCCGTGGTCTGGAGTATGTTAGGGGGGCTGTCCTCGATGGGCCGGCCATCGTTGTCCACGAACATGGACCACAATTGTATGGCGGACTTGCCCTCCCCGCCGGGCGAAGCAACGATCAGCATGTAGATTATCAGGAAGCTTTGGCCGTCGAGGGCGGTGACGCAGGTCGGCGGCTGAATCAGGTCCCCATCGAAGGCGGCCAGTTCATGGTACTCACCGACACCGGCCGGCGTGATGGGGACCACGCCGTATCCCCCGTGATGAACCGCTGAACCTGTGCGCTTACCCACGGTCGCCATGACCACGTCATTACCGGCGCAGATTCCGCCCAGCAGCCCTTTCGTGTTGGACTCGCAGTCGCCCGCCATCAGGACGGGTCCCGAGGGCAGCAGTCCCGATGGACCGGCCGCCACGCGCGCGACCCACGCGCTTGGGATCGACCCGGACCCGGCGCATGGGGTCTGGACCTGCCACGCGACCGCGGATGTCGCCGGACCGGTCCCCACGCGGATCACGCCCGTGGGCGCGGCGTCTTTCAGGTCCATGGCGCCAGGCCCAGCCACCTGGGCCGATCCGGTCTTGGACAGGACCCACAGATCCACCGAATGGGGCGCGAAACCGGCCAGCAGGAAAACGCCTGCGGGGTCGATGGCCCCTATTGCCGGTGCCCGGGCCGTGAAGTCACCCTGCGTGGAGGACTCGATGATCGTGACTGGGGGACCCGTTGCGGCATGGCCGTCGATCGGTTCCACCAATAGCGCCAGGTTTCCGTTTTCGTGCATGACCTCCCACGCCACGAGTCCCTGGTCCGCGGTCTGGGACCATGCGACCGCTGGGAATCTACCCGGTTCGGGTGGGGCCGCGAAGGTCATGGACTTGAAGGCGCAGTCGGCCGAGCAACCCTCGGTTCCTACGGCGCCTTCATCGCACTCTTCACCCGTTTCGACGACCAGGTTTCCGCAGCAAGGTGAAACCGGCTCGTTCAGGCACCCGGTTGCGGGTGAGCATGAATCCGCGGTGCACGGGTTGTGGTCATTGCAGTCGATGGCCGGCCCTGCGGCGCATTCACCGTCCTGGCACGAATCAGGGCCATGGCACAGGTCGCCGTCCTCGCACGGGGCGTCGGTAAGCGGCATGTTGACGCAACCGACCACTGGATCGCAGGAGTCCTTGGTGCACGACTTTCCGTCATCGCAGGACAGGTCGTGGGCGATGCACGACCCTGAGTCGCATTGTCCGGGTCTGCACTTGTCGCCTTCCTCAAAGCAGTCCGAGCCGTCGTCCTGGTCCACATAGCCGCACGAACCAGTGGCCGGGTCGCACCCTGGGGACTTGCGGCACGGCAGGTCCGGGCATTCCTTCACCGGATAGACGCACTGTCCACCAGAGCACACGCCCTGGCCGACGGCGCAGGGGTCGGATGGGTCGCAGTCCGCGCCGTCCGCCTTGCCCATGCACCGGATCACCGCCAGAGGGCGGCACCCGGGAAGCGGGGAAGACGCATCCTGGCATGTCTCGCCGGGGGCGCATAGGTCGTCGCCGGGCTCGTGCCAGCACGAGCGCACCTGGTTAACCGCCGCGACGCACAGGTCCCTGGTGCAGTCCACGCCGTCGTCGCAGTCCTGGTCCTTTGCGCACTCGTCGCCGGGTTTGCCGGCGTCCGCGCCGGTCCCGCCTCCGCCGCCGCAGGCAAGCAGGAAGAAAACGGCCGGTACGGCGAAAAGAAGAGAGCGCTTCATTGCTGGCACCACCCGGATGCCCCCGCGAAAGTCTTGTAGCCCGTGGGGCCGAACCCAGTGCACACCCCGGGCGTGGCGGGCTTGGTGCAGTCCACCGGCCCATTTGCGCAGGCCCCGGAGGTCAGGCCCAGGTACACGCCCTTGTCGGACGCGCTCCAGGTGTCCACGAACCCGGCGCAGTCCATGAACGGCCCGCAGGTCGTTACTATTGAAGATGCTGTCATGTTGTTGACCTGTCCGGACAGGGCCTCTACTGCTGAAACCGCACCGTCCTTGGACACCATCGCCTGGACCACGTTCACGTCCAGGCCGTCCACGCGGGTGAATACCAGCAGAGCCCCGTCTTCACGACCAGTCAGGGTGGGCCGGTACTGCCCCTCGCCCACGCCGGACAGGCTGATACTTGCCGTCTTGGACAGGTCCGCGTCAAGGACCGCGCCTCCTGTACGCCCGTCGGACGCCTGCCACGCCACGAAGTGCAGGTCGCCCGACCTGGCCGCGGTCAGCCTGGCCAGGGTCAGGCCGGGGCCGCTGGTGTGCACTGGTATTTCGTTGCCCTCCGGCACGCCTTCCGGCGAGACGGCTCGGGCCAGCACGCTCCAGCCCTGGGGGGACGGAGTGGTCCACAGGACCATGCCGTCGTCCAAAGCGGGCATCCTCTGGTCTCCTTCGGAGGTCTGGTTCACGGTAAGGGCGGCGGCAAATGGACCTATCTGGCCGCCTGTCACCTGGACCGTGGTCAGGACCACGCCCAGGCCGTCTTCGTCCGCCTGGGTGGACGCGTAGGCCAGGCGGACCCCGCCCTTTCCATCGGGCGCGAGGTTCGGCTCGTACTGCTGGTCCGCCTCCGGCGCGAACAGCGAGGGCACCGCGGCCGAGACCTTTGACCCGTCCGGGCCCAGCAGGACCAGGCGCGCCTCCTGGTCCGCGCCCCCGTAGGCGAACAGGAAGCGTCCATCCGGAAGGGGTGCCATTGAGGTGGAAAACCACACTGCATCAGGGTTGAAAGTAGAAATGTTTGTAAATTTTGGGCTGCTGAGGCCATGGAGAAGATCCAAGGAAACAGCTGGGCTATTTTTACCGGTCCTGTACCCCGCCATCATGCCGCGAGGCGTGCCCGCCAGTGCAAGGTCCGAGGCGTCGGCAGAGGGTGCAGCGGCCACCGGTCCCAGGGGCCTGCAGCCCGACGCGGCCCACGCGTAGTAGATCAATCGCCCCAGCACGGCGCCGGGCTGAAGCACGACCTTGACGTCGATGCGCGACGGCGCCGGTTCGGTCCACACGAACGGCAGGACGGGAGTCCCGTTCCACACGCGGCAGTCCGCCGGGAACTGCTGTACCCCGTCCACGTTGACGGACACCAGGGCCGAGTCCTGGCAGGTCTTTCCCAGGCCCAGGAAAGCGTACAGGACATGAATGCCAGCGGGCGCGAAGTGCCCGGGCAGCCTGAACGCCGTGGGCGCGGCCCCAGCGGCCTGCGCGCCCTGCTGTCCGAATACTCCGCCCTGGGCCGTCCACCTGAATCCAGTGGGGATGGAGGTCAGATCCCAGTCCAGCAGGGCCCTGGGCATGGTCATTTCGAACTGATCGCACCCACCGTCGGTTGAGTCGCAGAACCCGGACTGGCACGCTCCTCCCGGCACGCATCCCGTCCCGGATTCCCCCATGGGCTCGCCCTCGAACGCGCAGGTCCCATCCTTACAGGACTCGATGGTGCATGGGTCGTTGTCGTCACAGTCGGGGTCCGCGTGGCAGCACCCGGGAACGGGCGGTCCCGGCACGCATAGGGTGGCAGAGCAGACGTCAGGTTTGGTGCATGGGTCCCCGTCGTCGCAGGCAGACGCATTGGCCTCATGCGAGCAATCGCCGGAAGTCGGGTCGCACGAATCGTCCGTGCAGGGATTGTTGTCGTCGCAGTCCTCTTGGTCCTTGCCCAGGCATTTGCCCGAGGCATCGCAAAGGTCCGCGTGGGTGCACTCGTCACCATCGTCGCACGGCTTGTTGATATCCGGCTCGTTGACGCAGCCCTTCGCCTCATCGCAAGAGTCCTGGGTGCAGGGGTTTTCGTCGTTGCAGT
>JAADHL010000143.1 GCA_013151875.1 Deltaproteobacteria bacterium | reverse complement strand
ATCTGTTCTGGAGCAAGGCCCGAGAACTTGAACTTGTTGTTGGCGAGCCAGGTCGGGCTGGCGCCAACACCCAGGGCCTTGGCGATCTTGATGTCTTCCGACATCAGCTTCTTGCCCTCGTCACCCTCGGCGCACTTTTTGATCTTGGCCACATCCAGCTTGGCCTTCTTGGCGCAAGGCTCCCAATCCGGGGACTTGTGATCCTGGTTGCGGCACCAGATGTAGTCCATGAACTTGTAGTTTTTGGCGTAGTACTTTTTGGCGCACAGCTGGCGCATGTCTTCCGCAACTTCCTTGGGGCCGTGCAAGGACTTGAACTGGCCCGGTGAGGTCTCGTCCGCGATGAAGTGCAGTTCGAAATTGATCTTTCCATTGAAAGCGTTCAGCACTTCCTTCATGGCGTTGCCGGCCTTCACGCCGAAGGGGCACATGCTCATGATGAAGAGCTTGAGGTTGTTCTCGATCACGGGGCGGCAGACCAGCTTACCCTTGCAGCTGGCGTCGTCGCAGTCGATCTTGCCGTTGCCGTCGTCGTCCTTCTTGTTGTCGCAGATCTCGGCGGTGGGGTCGAACTTGGCGCCGATCTGGAGCAGTTTGTATTCGCCGGCGTCCTTGACGAACCGCTTGATCTGATTGAATCCCGGGTCTTCAGCCACGACAGGAGCGAACAGGAACGCAGGCAGCATCTTGACGCCCTTGTCCTTCAGACTGTCGTACAGCTTTTTGCCTTCGGGCGTGCCGTAATCAAGCGTCGTGGAATCGAGGCCTGGGAACATGTTCTTGAGCTGCTTCACGATCCGATCCGGATAGCACTCCTTGCAGCGCTTGTCGGTCAGGACCTTGAGCGCGATCTTCTTGGGCTCGGGAATGTCCTTGCAGGCAGCGGGCTTGGTGCCCTTGAACTTGCTGCAGATGCCCCGCATGAACTGGGCTTCCTGCCTGCCGCCCCGGTATTTCTCGCCGCCGACGAACATCGTGGGCGAACCGCGGGCTCCCTTTTCCTTGGAAACCTTGAAGGATTCCGTCAACAGCTTGGTGCCTTCCTCACCCTCGGCGCAGGCCTTGATTTTGGCCTTGTCCACCTTGGCGGCGTCGGCGCAGGCGTCGAAATTGCTCGGGATCTGCCGCACGTTCTTGTTCATGCAGACGATCACGTCCATGTACTTGTAGTTCTCAGGCGCGTATTTCTTGGTGCAGAGCTCGTACTTATCGCCCAGAACCTCGGTGTCGCCGTGCATGGAGGTCAGCTTGCCGTCCTGGTTGTTGCCGATGAAGTACAGCTTGAAATCGATGTTGTCGCCCATCTTCTTCAGCACCGGGGCGATACCGTTGAGGACCTGAACCCCGAAGGGACAGTGGGACATTACGTGGAAGGCCACCTCCACCTTTTCCCCGGACTTCGCCGCGGCCGGCTTGACCGCAGGGGCGCCGGGCTCGCCCGCCTTCTTCGGCTTTTCCTTGCACCCTGCCATGGCGACTATCGCCAGGGCGAGCATCCCCAAAAGGAACGTGCGGTTCTTCATTGTCAACTCCTGCCTAAAGTCTTTGTACCTAAGCGATACGAAGGGGAATTTTATTCCCTGTTACTAGGATTGCAAGGTTTTTTTGTTTCCGCGGTCCATCGCAGAGACGCAGGACAGCGCAAAAAGGAACACATTGGCCGAGTAGAACATCCATAGAATTAATAGTAATGGAGTGGCAAGCGAGCCGTATAGGACGCTGAATCCCGCCAGGCTGGTCACGTACCAGGAGTAGGCGCTTCGGGCCATCTCCCACAGCACGAAAAAAACGGCGGCTCCGACCAGCGCATGCGGCAAGCGGGGCTTGACGATGCCGGGGGCGTACAGGGCGGCCAGGAAGCCAAGGGGGACCGGGAGGTAGTTTATGACCAGGTCGAGCGCCTGGCTACGTCGCATCCAGTGTACGAGGGTGTATCCCTCGCGGGCCATCAGGAAGGAATCGGTCAGGGTCATGGCGTAGTGAAGCAGGAACACGAAGGAGCCGGTGGCAATCAGGATTACCGAGAAGACGGCGCGCGACACGATGAAACGCCTGCGTCGTGACAGGCCGAAGATGTCCGACATGGCGTGTTCCAGCGCCCCAAAGACCATGCTGGCCCCGAACAGCATGACCAGCCCGCCCAACAGGCCGAATTGTCCCCTCCGATCTACCAGTGATTTCACGATTGACCGTACGGTATCGCTTTCGACCGGGGTCCACTGCTGCAGGAAGCTGGTCAGTTCGCGCAGCATGTTTTCAATCGTTTCCGACGAAGGGCCCGCCAGAACCGCCACGTAGCCCGCGGCCGAGACAACCAGAATCAGAAAAGGGGCTATGGACAAAAGAGCAAAGAATGAAAGTGAAGCGGCGTGGTCGAATGCGCGTGCATCGATCCAGATCCTGCCGGCCAGGCGGGGCGCCTCGGTGAGTCTGCGGGCGATGTGTTTCAGGGAAGTCACGTTCGTTAGGATACCAGAGGATTCGCTTACCAGCCCCAGTCGGGTGTCGCGTACTCTTCGGCCTTGCGGGTGATCGGGAACTGGTAGCGTCCGTCCTCCGTCATGATCCAGACCCGCCATGTCCCGGCCCGATTTGAAAGAAAGACCACATGCCTGCCGTCCGGCGACCATGAAGGGTCCTTGTTGCCCCCCTGGTTCTGAGTCAGGCGGGCGATATTGCCTTGAAGGTCCACCACGAAGATGTCGTTGACGAAGTCGTCCATGCCCGTGAACACGATGCGCCCGTTGGGTCCGAAGCGCGGCGACGTGTTGTAGGCCCCGGCCATGGTCAGGCGTCTCTCGCCGCTGCCGTCGGCCCTCATGACATGGATCTGGGGACTGCCAGCCCTGCTGGACATGAATGCGATCATGTTTCCACCCGGCGACCAGGACGGCTGGACCTCGTCCCAGGCGCTGTTGGTCAGGTTCTTGGTTGTCCTGCCCGTCTTTGGATCGATGAGGACCAGGTCGGACTGACCGTCGATGTTCACCGACGCCACGATGCTGCCTCCGTCCGGCGAGATCGCGGCGCCGCGATACTCCCTGTCGTCCATGGTCAGCCTCTTCTTTCCGATGTACAGGGAAGGGTGACCCGGCAGAAAAGACGTATAAAGCACCCGGCCCTTTGGCGTCCATCTGGGAAACATGTTCGAGGACCCGTTGGAAATCAGGGTCCTGCGGCCCGATCCGTCCATGCCTATCGAGATAATGGCCCTCTTCCAGGGCGCGGTCTTTACCGACAGCACGATCCGTGAACCGAAGATGCCCGGTTTGCCGGTCACCGCCTTGATCACGCCGTTAATGAACTTGTTGGCCGCCCTGCGCGCCGCGATGGAGTCCCTGATCCCCTGGTGTGACTGGCCCTGGACGGGTACGGCCTGTTTTCTGGTCACGTCGAACAGGCGGAATTCGATGTTCATGCCCTTGGCGGCCAATACAGCCTCGGTCTTGATCAGATAGCGCGCCCCGATGTTGGCCCAGTCCAGCCACTGTGTGGAAACCAACGTCTCGCCCATGGGCTGGGCCAGAAACGATGCGCGGTCCAGTACCTTGAAATATCCGGACAGATTCAGGTCCCGTTGGATCGTCCGGTCGATGGCGCCGCACTCCTTGCGCCCCTTGGGACACGCGGGCCTGTTCACCGCGATTGCCTCGAGTTCCCTGCCCGAAGGCCCAACCATCACGTGGATTGAATCGAACAGATCGTCGGAAGACGGTCCGACCGACGGCGTGTGGGGCGGTTCAGGGGCTTTGGGTTGAGCCGGTATGGCCGGCGCGGAAAACAAAATCGTACACAAAACAAGAAAACGGGCTGTACGGAGGCATGTCATTTCAGGGCCGCCTGGTTGGTTATGGCTTGACGTAGAAGGGAGTCGCCTTGTAGGTCATCTGGACCCTGTCGAGATACTCCAGTGGCTGGGCGAACCGTACGGCGTTGAACGTGCTGTGCCCATCCGCGGCGCTGAACTTGGGACACGCCGGGAAGTTTTTGATCAACTCGAAGTCACCGTCAGGGTTCGTGGGCGTTATTTCCTGCTGCGGGAACGTTTCATCGAACTGGTTGACCACCGTCACTTCGAGGTACTCGTCCTCATCCATGGGGCGCGGCAGGCAGATCGCTGTCAGCAGGGGTATCACCAGGTTCGCGATCTTTTCCAGGGAGCCTTCAAGACCCTGGTCGTCGCAGATATTGGATGTCTGTCCGTACCTGGGGCCGAATCCGGCCGCCACCTGCATGTACCGGTTGCCGATGTCCGCCTTGCCCTGGGCGGAAAGGCATCCATACGTCAGGGTCGCGTATTGTTGAGAACCAGCGTATTTGATCTTGTCGCATTTACACTCATAGTAGCGCTCGCGGATTGCGTCCGCATCCATTGAAGGCGACGTGGTCGAACCGGGAATTACGTCGCCGACAATAGTCGCAACAACTACCTGAGCAGGGTCCGGTTTGAGGGATTTGAGTCGGTTGATAAAAGTAGAGGTTGGATACAAAGGACAGGCAACAATGGCTTTGTCGCTGTTACAATTGATTGGGTTGTTAAGCCCATCGACACATTTCAGGTTACCATTGCCGTCAAAGCACTTTTCATTACTTTCGCACTTTCCGTCTGGGGTACATCCGTTGGTATCCGCCTTGCAGGCGCACTTGCCCGCCTCGATTGAAGGTATTCTGTATTCTGATGAACAATCGTCCTCGTCGGACACGAAGATGATCAGCAGGAATGCGTCGTCGCGCAGGAAAGATGCGGCCTGGGCCGCGTTCTCGCCGTTCTTATCCAAAGCCATCCAAGCGGCCAAAAGACCCTGTTCCTGGCTGCCGCAGAGGCTCTGTGACACATCTACCGAAGCCATGCAGATAAACAACTGCTCGAAGATCAGGTCCCTGACAGTGTCGTCGTCCAGACCCTGCCAGGCCGGGTTGCCCGCCCATTTCAGGGCCTTCCAGTCGTCGAAATAGCGCTCGGCGACCTCACGATCCAGCATTTTCGGGCCATTGGCGGGGCAATATCTGGTGGATGGGGGCAGCAGGCAGCCTGCCCGGGACTGGTCTCCGCCGGGATACAGGCATCTATAGGTCGAGTCCCCGAACTCGGCCAGGCACTTATCGTCACAGTCGTACGAACCGTCGCATACCAGCGAACACAGGAAGTCCTGCTTCTTGAACTCGGTATTGGAGCAGGTATCAAAGCATGACCCGCCGGTGCATACGTTCGCGCATTTGACGCTGTCGAAAAGGTAGGACTCGCACTTTTTCATGCAGTCCCAGTCGGACGCGCACACGTTTTCGCAACTCGGTCCCTTGGAAACCTCGGAACACTTGTCAAAGCATGCCTTTGGTTCCAGGCCGCAGATTTCGGCGCACTTTGCAGCGTCCTTCAGGACCTCGTTGCACTTTGAGTCGCAATCGGCGCCCACCGCGCACATGAGTCCGCAACCGTCCGGCACGGACAGAGAGGTTTCGGACTGGCACGTGGAAACCGAGCACGAGGTCCCGCATGTCGCAACGCAGCCCTCCGGCTCGCCGAAGACCCGCGCGCACTCGGCGGGCGCGTTCTCACGGTCGCACTTGTACCGGCAGATCGAGTTTACTGAATGCAGAATCTCGCCTGGGAAGGGGTCCGTGCCGTATTCTCCAGTTGTTGGTTTGTCACAGGTGTACATGTACTGGGCCGGTTTGGGCTCGCACACCCAGTTTTTCGAATCGGGAAGACTGGGATTGTTCTGGCATTGTGAATCATCCAGGCAAGGAACAACCCTGTTCTGAACGCATCCAGGCGGGAATTCGGTCGCAGGGTGATAAACGAATTTGCCCCGGACGGCGCCGGCCTTGTCCTTGGGGCACACGTTCGTGGTGGTAACGGCCAGTCGCATGTCGATACCGGCGAACTGTTTGAATACATTCAGGAACGTCCGGAAGTTGCGGGCCAGGCTCTGCTGTTCCTGGCACATGGACGGCGAATCGTCCACGACCCACAGGATGTCCAGCTTGGCCGGGGTGGCATGTTCCCTGAGTTCTTCCACCTGGACGACGTAGGATGAGGTGAGATTGCCGACCGGTACCTCGTTGCATCCGAGTGCCGCGAGCGCGGCCGCGAGGCCCGACAGGAATACGTATCTAGTCATCCGAATGCCCCCGTTCATACGCGCTAAACAATATTCGATCCCTTATGGGGGGTCAAGGCTGAGCGCGAGTCTCCCCTCGACCTCGTGCTTTCCGCCGAGCAGTCCGGCGCACACCGGGAAGGCCTCACGCGCCAGGCGGGACATTTCGGCGGCCACGGCCCTGATATCCCACTGGGCGTGCTCGTCCTCGCGCAGGCGGCTGACATGGTACATTTCGCGCAGGTTCAACGTGACCAGTACGCGCCGCCGGTGCGCGTTCAGCAAGGCATAGGCGGAAGCCGGATTGTTGCAGCCTATTTGCGCGGCCATGTCCTCGGCGTCGTCCGCTGCTTCGCGCAGGGCGCTTTCCAGCCCGGCATTCGAAACGGCGGGAGGCACGGTGATGCCCAGTCCAGGGTCGTACGGCAGGGCCGTCTGGGAACTCATCCGATGGCGTTTCAGTTGCCCGAAAGCCGCTGACGAAAGCACCAGCTCGAATGTCATCGACGCATGCTCGAACTCGCGTGGCGGCTGGTCGTGGATTGTCATGTGGCGCGTCACCGCCCGGAACAGGTCCGAGAGCCCGTTGCCGTCCAGCGCCTTGACCCTCGTGAGCGCCTCGTCGTATCCACAGGACAGACATGGTTGCGCAAGGGCGGCCAGCACACGCCCGTCGCCGTCTGGGGTTGCGTGTTCCAGCCGCGCTACCTCGGGTTCGCCGGGTCCTCGGTCGCGTCCAGCGTCGTCCGGCCACAGGCTTTTTACCGCGGCGGCCAGGTCCCCGGTCCGATCCGTCAGGTAAGGTCCCGGTTCATAGAACAACAGCAGCGACGGGGCGATGCTCATGCCGGCGTCCAGGAGCAGGCCGCCGAGCTCGCGCGCCTCGGCCAGAGGGCTGGCCCCGAGCAGGCGGATCATGTACTCCAGGGTCCTGCCGTTCACGGTCATTCCCAGTTGGGCCGATGTGGCCAGCGGCAGCGCATAGCGCGCGTCTTCACCAGCCAGGCCCTTGTCCACGCCGTTTGCGAGCAGGCCGTCCAGCAGCGCCCCATACCTGCCGAAGCAGCGATGGACATAGTCACTGAATCCAGCCCCGCCTCGCGCACCTCCACGGGCACCACGAAGTCCTCCCCGAGGCGGATGTAGCGCTGGGACTTTTCAGTGTACGAGGCCAGCCTGTGGCGCTCGATGGACTCGACCGCCAGCCTGGACACGTCCAGGATGTCGAAGTTGAAGGCCGCGTGCTCGGCAACCGAGTGATGCCCGTACTTGAACACGATGGTGCTCATGGACCTGCGCGCACGCGCAACGTCCTCGCAGGAGTCCTTTCTGAGTTCCGTCACTGGACGTGGATCCCTGGAGATCCTCGCATACGCGGCGGACACGGTTTCCGGCGTGAGCGGTGGAGGGTCCGCCCTGTTTCCCACGACCTCGTCCAACACGTCACGGTCCACGTTGTAACCGGCCAACAGCACCTTCGCCATACCCACAACCTCGTGTTTTGCCGTTGATGACTCAACGTCGAATCATTACCCGAGTGTTCGGCAGTAAGCAAGCAGGGCGGCCGGAAGTCAAAAACGGGATTGTTGGTGTTATGATTTCGCGACCGTTGGAGGTGCGATGGCGCAGCGGCTCACATGGTGCGAGATATCCAGGGACGCCCTTTTGGGCAACCTGGCCGAGTTCAGGCGGTTGGTGGGACCGGGGTGCAGGCTGGCGCCGGTGGTCAAGGCCAATGCATATGGGCACGGCATGGAACTGGCCGCACGAGTGTTCGTCGACGGCGGCGCGGACGCGCTGTGCGTGAACGACGTGTGGGAGGCCCAGAGACTGCGCGGGGCGGGAATCGAGACTCCGCTGGTGATCCTGGGCAACGTGACTCCCGAACAGGCGGGCGACGTGGCCGCCACCGGGGCCGAGGTGACGGCCTATGACCGTGAACTTTTGACTGCCTTGGACCGGGCGGGCCGGGAGGCCGGTCGCGGGATCGACGTCATCATCAAGATCGAGACCGGGACCAATCGTCAGGGGGTCGGCATCGACGACGCGGCCGAACTGGTGTCGACGGCAGCCGGGCTGGACTGGGTCAGGATCAACGGCCTTTCCACTCATTTCGCGGACATCGAGGACACCACGGATCACCGTTTTGCCCGCGGACAACTGGCGCGTTTCAACGAAATAGTGGCCTCATTGAAGACCAGGGGACTTGATCCGGCCGTGCGCAGCGTGGGTAACTCGGCGGCCACGATATTGTGGCCGGAGGCCCATCTGGACATGGTCCGTGTCGGTATTGCGGCCTACGGCATGTGGCCCTCGACCGAGACATTCGTGACCGCGGCCCTTACCCATCGCAACCAATTGGCGATCCGGCCGGCCATGACCTGGAAGACGGTGGTGGCCCAGGTCAAGAACGTGCCCGCCGGGGAGTACGTGGGCTACGGTCGGACCTTCCGGACCACGCATCCGACCAGGATTGCCGTGCTGCCGGTAGGCTATTACGACGGATATGACCGCGGCGTGTCGAACATGGCCTGGGTCCTCGTCAATGGCCGGCGTGCCCAGGTTCGGGGACGGGTGTGCATGAACATGGTCATGGTGGACGTGACGGACATTCCGGGCGTGGCGCCGGGGGACGAGGTCGTGCTTTTGGGGTCGGACGGCGAAGAGGAAGTGACGGCCGAGCAGTTCGCGTCCTGGGCGGGCACGATCAACTACGAGGTCACGACACGCATCGCTGAATCGGTTCCGAGGAAAGAAATTCCAGGAAAAGATTCCAGGAAAGAAATCCAAAGATAGAATTCTGGGAAATTATTTTGATTGAGGAACAAATGGAAATGAAAAAATCAGTTGAGGCCATGGTCAGGGCGGAACTGTCCATACCCGGCGGCGTGAACAGCCCGGTGCGCGCGCACAGGGCCGTGGGCGGCAGTCCATTCTTTGTCGATCACGGTGAGGGCGCCTGGCTGGTTGACCTGGACGGCAACCGGTACGTGGACCTGATCCTGGCTTACGGTCCCCTCATCCTTGGTCACAGGCATCCGGTCGTTGTCGCCGCGCTGGAACACGCCCTTGGAAAGGGTTTTTCTTATGGAGTCCCCACTGAGGGAGAGGTGGACCTGGCCGAGGCGGTGAAGAGGGCGTTCCCGAGCATCGAAAAGCTGCGGCTGGTCAACTCGGGCACCGAGGCCACCATGAGCGCGGTGCGGGTGGCCCGAGGGTTTACTGGGCGCGATAAACTGGTGAAG
>JAADHL010000218.1 GCA_013151875.1 Deltaproteobacteria bacterium | reverse complement strand
TCATTGTCCATGTGGTCTATAAAGACCCCAACGGCCTGATAACGGATATCGGTCGGGTCGCTTTCGGTCATGCTGCCCGAGTTGTCCGTAACGAACACGAAGTCGAAGGGCGGGCAGGGCACAATCTCCTTGCGCTCGCCCTCGCAGCAGACTTTGCCCGAGGCGCTGCACGGGGTCCATACGCCGCCCTCGCACAGGCTCTGGCCCGGGTTGCCGCAGTTATCCGTGCACGGCTGATCCAGGCCCTCGTCGGTAAGACCGTCGCAGTCGTCATCCACCAGGTTGCACATCTCGACGGCTCCGGGGTGCGTGGTGAACGTCAGGTCGTCGCAGTCCAGCAGCAGGCCGTCATCGAAGGTCAGCAGGAAAGTGTAACCCTCGGGGCATGCTTCGTCCGGTGCGTCCGGCTTGATGGACATGCCCTTTATCGGGTATCCGTCCTTGTCCTTGTCGGGAAAACACCTGTCGGAAACGGCTATCGGTCCGGTATCCGATTGGACATCGGGTTGGGTCAGGTCGGCCTTGCTGGGATCCGGCGCGTCAAGGGTCTCGGCCAGGGCCCCATTGTCGGCCCACGTCGCGAAGTCCGGCAGCTTCCTGCCGCCGGAGCCGCCGCAGGCGCAGACGAGCGACAGGCAACAGACCGCGGCGATGCTCTCAGTCGCAGGCGCCAAGCATCTTGACCCACTTACCCTCATCGTTGCACACCTTCCACGACTGGTAGTTGGTGATGGAAAAAATGTGATCATAGATCTGCATTATGTCCTTGGCCGCCCCGGCAAAGAAGTACTCGCCGTCACTGGTGATGGTCTGTTTGAGCGTGTCCTCGTCCACGCCGTCACCCAGACCCAGGATGTAGATCCGGATTCCCTTGGCCTCGGCCGCCAGGCGGACCTCCTGCGTGTTGTAGGAGTCCTGGCCGTCGGTCAGCAGGATGATCACCTTCTGCCTGCCCGAATCCATGAACAGGTCATAGGCGAAGTAAAGGGCCTCGTCGATGTCCGTGCCGCCCCCCGATCCATCCTGCTTGGCCTGCGCCAAAAATGTTTTCAGGTCGTTCTTGTCGTCGGTAAAGTAACCGTACTTCCAAGGCGAGTCATCAAAGCCCACGATCAACGCAAGGTCATTGTCCATGCCCTCGATGAACAGGCCGATTGCCTCGAACCGGATGTCGTCGGGGTCGCTTGACGACATGCTGCCGGAATCATCGGTGACAAAGATGAAGTCGAAAGGCGGGCAGGGGATGATGTCTTTCAACGCCCCGGGGCAGCACTCGGTCCCGGGCACCAGGCATTCGGCCCATTCGCCGTGCACGCAGGCGCTTTCGCCGTGTTCCCCGCAAGTGGTGATACACGAGTTCAGAAGCCCCTCGTCCGTGTCTCCGTTGCAGTTTTCGTCGATGTCGTTGCACTTTTCCGGCGCGCCGGGGTGTACGGCTGGTTGATGGTCGTCGCAGTCGAGCAACAGGCCAGTGCCAAAGGGAAGCAGGGGCGCGTAACCCTGGGGACATGGGGTATCGGAACCGGCCACGATCAATGCCTCGCCGAGGACGGGAACGCCGTCGTGGTCCTCATCGGGATAGCATTCGCGCGTGTCGCCTCCCAAGTCGGACACGTCTTTGCCGGTGTCGGTTTCAAGGCCCCCGGCATCAAACGCGTCCGGCGCGTCGGGCCAGAACATGCCTTCGTCCGCGGCCGCAACCGTGTCCGTAGGCGTGTTCGTGTCGATCACCGTAGCGTCACCAGGTGCGACATTTTTGCCGGATCCACAAGCCGTAAGCGAGATCGCCAACGTAATCGCCGCCCATGTGCTTCTGTTGACAAGCATGTCCGTAAATCTCGAACAACCAAAAACATTGTAGCAGTTACTAAATTAAGGCGGCAGGGGATAAAAGGGCAGTTTTACGTCGTGCCCAGGACCAGAGTACATCCCTCGGCGCAGTGAACCACGCGCGGAATCATGAAGCGCTTCACTGTAATCACCTCCTTCCGGTTCAGGCCATGCTTTCAAAGACCTGATAAATCTATTTGGGTTTGTCCGGAAATACAACACCAAGTCAATCATAACCCTTGTTTTTATTCAGCAGACCGGCATCACGAGCGATTCGCGATGCAAGGGTTTCCGGCGGTGCTCCATCCGTGGCGCGGATTGCTCCCCTTGAGTGGACATGGAATGCCGCCATGAAGTAGATGTACTCTAGACGCGCGATTTGATGTCTGGCGGAGGACATGATGACACGGACGACGATGATCGGGGTTGCGCTGGTTTTGATGGGCCTGGTTGCCGGGTGCGGGGCGGATTCGGGCCCCCAGGGCGGTGACGCGGTGAACGACATGGCGGACGACACCGGCGGCGACGCGCTCTCGCCGTCCGGCTGCCCGGCCCTGGAAGTGCCGGCGGACTGGACATATCCGGCCGGACCCTACGGCGGCCAGGTGGGCGACAGGATGGCGGACATCACCCTGGACGACTGCGACGGCAATCCAGTGCGCCTGGGGGACCTGGTGGGCGGCAGCGACCTGGTGCTGTTCAATGTCTCAGCGGGCTGGTGCCCCCCGTGCGTGCAGGAGACCAAGACCATGGAGACCGATGTCCATCAGGCGTTCTGCAAAAGGGGCCTCAGGGTCTTCCAGGTCCTTTTCGAGGACGACCTGGGCAATCCCGCGACCAAGCTGTTCTGCAAGCAATGGCGGGACAGGTTCGGCCTGACGTTGCCTGTGGTCATCGATCCCTTGTTCAAGGTGAAGGAACTTTTCACCGGGGACGTTGGCGGGCAGACCCCCTTGAACCTCCTCGTGGATCACGACGGAGTCATCAAGTTCAGATCAGCGGGCCCACCCCCAACTGATTTCACCGACAGGATTGACGGATTGCTGCCAAAATGAAGCGCGTCGCCACAGTGTTCGTCCTCGGCCTTGTGTTGAGCGCGACCGTGCCCGCGAACGCGTTGGAACCCAGGGGCACCCTCTATGCCTTTTTCGCCACCTGGTGCGTCCCGTGTCGGGCGGAACTGCCCGAGATCGACGAAATAAACCACAAATATGCCCCCCTGGGTCTGAAGGTCGTGCTGGTTTCCATCGACAGCCCCTCCAGCGCGTCGGAACTGCCCGGGTTCCTGGCGCAGTACGGCATCACCACCCCCTGGATCCTGGACTCCGAATCGGAGCTGCTGGTCAGGTTCAATCCGACCGGCGGCGTCCCGTTCACGGTCCTGCTGGACCCGAAGGGGCGCAAGGTGTACGCCCGTTCGGGATATGAACCGGGTGACGAGGCGCACCTGGCGGCCGCAATCGAGGAACTGCTCGGCCCTGCGGAAAAAGCGGATGCCGGCGACCTGGAGGGCGTCCCGATCGGTCAAGAAGTGCACGGCAACCTGACCGTGCGCGGCCTGGGCTTGTGGAGGCATTCGAAGTTCGATGCGACGGGCGACGGCGACCTGGGCGGCATCGTCACCAGGATAGAGCCTCAATTGCGTTTCGGGCCGCATTCTGTCAGCGCCCGGATGGACAGCGTAATCCTCGGGGACGAAGTGGACGGCTCCTCTGCCGACCTGAGGCTGGAGAGGTTCCTCGTGGACCTTGATTTCAGGTCCGTGCGCCTGCGTGCCGGGGACAACTACATCCAGTTCGGCCGCGGTATGTCGCTGTCACTTCGAAGGGTGGATACCCTGGGCACGGACACGTCGCTCAGAGGCGGCCGTCTGGACGTGAAATCGGGCATTTTCAGGGCGACCGCGGTGGGGGGCGTGGTCAATCCACAAAACTTCGATCCCATCGACATGCGCATCCTGGGCGACCTGAAGGACTGGATCACTGGGATCGAGCTGCGCATCCTGCCCAGGCAAGGCATGGAGGTCGGGGCCTACGCGGTTGCGGCCGGGCTGCCTGGCGCTGCTCCGGACGGCGGGGACATCCTGTGGGCAGTGGGCGGCGGGTCCACGTCGCTGGACTTCGGCAAGGTCCGCGTGGGCGCGGAGGGGGCGGCGGGCCTCAGGCGGGGCTTCGCCACCAGGGACGAGACTCCGTGGGGCGTGACGGGCTCGATCTCGTCCGACATCGGCCCTGTCACCTGGCTGGTGGAGGGCAAGTACTATCGTCACTGGAACCTGGGCCGGCCGGACAGGGTCCTGGCCTACCATGAACCGGCCACGCTGGAGAGGGCGGACCAGCAGATCCCGGGAAACGAGGACAGCCATGGGTGGAGGACCAGGCTGGACTGGCTGGCCACGCCCAACCTGACTTTCTATGCCAACGGCCTGCTGTACTGGTACTCGGTAAACGGTTCGAGCCCCCTGTTCGACGGGGGCGCCTGGCAAAAAGGCAGGGCCTGGCACGCCTACGGGGGATTCGACCTCAAGGCGGGCGACAACTCCACGATCCAGGTGGCGGGGGGGTACCGGGACGAGAACGCCCCCGACGGAGCGGACAGCGTGAACCTGTGGCACCTGGATTTCGACGCCACGTTCCCCATCTCTCGGATGTTTTCCATGACCCTGTCCCTCAACCATGTCAGCGAGACCAAGGTCACGTTTTCGGCCCATGATTTCGTCAGGGGCCTGGCAACGGTGGGCCTGGCATGGCCCGGAAAGGGCTCCATCGCCTTTCTGTACGGATATTCCACCGAAATTCCGGCAAACCCCACCCATTACCCCGGGGGAGAGGTCAAGGTGGTCCTGCCCCTGGGCGGCGAGTTGCGTGTTTTCGGAGGCATGCTTGCCGGGGGTCGCGTATGCGTGTCCGGGACATGCAGGGACCTGCCGCCGTTCGAGGGGGCGAGGCTGGACCTGGTGCTGAATCTTTGAGGAGGTCAAACGTCGGATTACCGGAGGGGAGCCATGAAGCAAAAATCACATACGACATCGCGTTTCGGCCTGATCCTGCTGGTACTGGGGGCGGCGGCCACGGCATCGGCCGGGACGGACGACCCACTGTATGTCCTGAAGCCTAGCCTGGCGGTGGACGAGCACGGCAACGGCCACGCGACCCTGGATATCAAGGCAAAGCAAGGCTACAAGTGGAACAAGGAGTTCCCCAGCAAGCTCGTGATCGACTCTCAAAAAGGCGCAGCGCTTACAAAACAGAAATTCGTGAAGTCGGATGTCAGGACCGCCGACAAGGGCAAAAACGCCACCTTTGATCTGGGACCGGCCGGAAAGGTCGGTCCCAACGCGGTCATCCACGGCAAGGTCAGCTTCAGCCTGTGCACGAAAAAGATGTGCAAGGTATTCATGAACAGGGAAGTCACGTTCAAAGTGTCGGATCAATGATCACCCGCGGAAAACCGAACCCTCCGAAATCGTAAGGCAAAACCCTACCGAGGTTAATTTTCGAAACTTGGATTTCCAGTTTTTCGGGACCCATCCATGACGATGGGGAAGTGAAACGACACATCGATATTCGCCGATCAAATCAGAAGGTTGATCATAACAATGATGGCTCGGTGTGGAGTCGGATCACGGGTGCCCGGCCCAGCGCGTATTTCCGTTGCCGCCCGTCCCCCGAAACCATCCAGGCGCGGGCGGGGTCGATCCCTGTATGGCGAAGATGCAGTCATTGGACTGGGATGCATCGCCGCACAGTCCCGCCGCGAAGACCGTTCCATCAGAGCCGATCGCGGGTGGATTCGTGCTGCGTATCGAGGTGTTTACAAACATCTCGGCCCCTTGAGGATTTCGACCGGACAATGCATAGTCCAAGGTGTAATACACGCTCCCATCCGCGCCGACCGCGCTTTGATACAGGCTGGACGCCGACCCGGATTCACTCCACCGTTGGGTCCCGTCCGCCGGGTCCAGGGCCAGCAGGCCCCGAATCATGTCCACAACCAGGATCGACCCGTCCGGGGCGAAACTGGGTTGCGCCACCGCGGAGTCGCTGGGGAAAAACCACTTCTCGACCAGATTTCCCTTTGTGGAATCAAAGACTACGGCCACCAACCCGGAAGGTGCCGTCACACCCACGTACAGCGCGCCGTCAGGTCCCACGGCCAGCACCCCGTTTGGGGTCCCCTTGGACAGGCCTAGAGTCCATTTCTGGGCCAGGCTGGAGTCCAGTCCCAGCAGGTTTCCGTCCGGCGTGGTTGTGTACACGTTGGACGCGTCGTCCACGGCGAGCCCCAGGAAACCCTTGTCCCCTTCCAGTTCAGGGCCCGCCTGACCATTCGATTCAATACTGTACAGGAACAGCGGCTTTGTGGGCGCCGGCTGTGGGATCTCGGTAGTCAGATACAACGTGTCCACGGGTGGCGTGCCGTGGGACCAAAGCGCCGCTTCAACCGGAAGATCGCCGGCGGGCAGATCGAATGTCCAACGCAGAACGCCCGCGGTGGAGACCGCGAACACCCTGCCCACGACCTGGTCCCCGTCATGGTCCGAGCACGGGACGTAAAGGGTGTTCGTCGAGTTGGACAATACAACGCCTGCACACCCCACGTCCCACTCTTGAGGGAGTCCTTCGAACACCCATTTCTGGATTCCATCCGATCCGATGGCATACAGCCTGGCGCCACCTCCGAATGGCCTTGCCATGGCATATACCGTGTCATCCTCCCCCACTGCCAGGGCCTGATCAGCCGCCTCCTGGCCGCCGGGACCGGAGGCCAACTGGAACGACCACCTGATTGATCCCGCCTGCATGCCGTCCTGGCCCGCCGTCTCATTTGCGACGCTTCCGTCGGCATCCTGAACCGTGTCCGACCCCGGACCCTGGTCCGCGTTCCCTCCCTGACTTTCGTTCCCACATGAAACCGCCGCCAAAACCACAATCCACAGAGGGTACTTTTTCATGCCGACGCACTCCTTTAGAGATCCTGAGATCGAGCCCGAGTCCCCGGAATTATATTTCAAGACGACGGATCGAACGAGCGCAGGAATTCGAGGGCCTCTTCCCTGGTCGTGATATGGTTCCGCAACTGTTCATCTTCCACCGCCGACAGGGCCCTGCCCACGGCCGGTCCGCCTGGAATGCCGGCTCCAAGAACGTCATCACCAGTGATCAATTGCCCGGGAAACAGATCGCCCTTCGACCAGAAAGACAGCCTCTTCAGCGCGTGGTCCACGCAGGCGCGATCCCCCCGCGTGACTTCCAGCCATGCGCCCAGGACGGCCAGGGCGCCAGACGCGCCACTTGCTCTCAGAACACGTTTTTCAACTGCAACATCCGGGTCCGGAAGGCCCTTTATCGCCTCGGCGGCCTC
>JAADHL010000207.1 GCA_013151875.1 Deltaproteobacteria bacterium | reverse complement strand
TGTATACCGGGCTGGAGTACTCGAACAGCGGGATCCAGGCGATACGGGCGGTGTTCTCGTTATGGGCGATCGCGGGCCAACTCGACGTGCCGGGAGGAATCGGCCTGGCCATGGCGGACAGCCATTTTCCCATCAACCGTTCATGCAACGTGGCCAACCCGGATGTAGGTCGCGCCGCGGCCAGGGACCGGTTTCCACTTTACAGCGACTACCGCGGTGAATCCCACGCCACCGGACTTCTGGACGCCGTGCTCGAGGACAGACCCTACCCCATCCGTGGCCTCATCATTCACGGCGCTTCGTTGCTGACTTCGTGGCCCCAGACCCCTGTATGGCGCGAGGCCCTTGCCGGACTGGACTTCCTGTGCTGCATCGACCGCCAGCTTACGGCGGACGCGGCCTGGGCGGACGTGGTGCTGCCGGCCACCACCATGTTCGAGATCGACTCGTACATGACCTACGGGCCGGTATTCAGGCTTCGCGAAAAGGTGATCGAGCCCGTTGGCGAGGCGCGCAGCGACTACCTGATCATGGCGGAACTGGCGAATCGCCTGGGGTACGGCCACCTATATCCGCAGACCGAGGAGGAGGTCCTGCGAACGGTCCTGGACGGGTCCGGGTTTACCCTGGAACAGGTGCGTGAGGCGGGCGGGATGGTCCAGGTGCCGACGACACTGCACGAATACCGCAAGTGGGAAAAGGGAGGGCTCCGCGGTGATGGACAACCCGGTTTCGACACGCCGTCCGGCAAGTTCGAGTTCGCCTCATCCGTGCTGGCCGAGTACGGCTATGAGCCCCTTCCAAAATACACGGAACCCACGGAGGGCCCCCTGTCGCGGCCGGACCTGGCGCAAACGTATCCGCTGGTGTTCAATTCCGGGGCCCGCCCGCACACGGATTTCAGGTCGCAGCACCACGGGATCGCCGGGCTGTTGAAGGACAACCCGGAACCCACTGTTCAGATGAACGAAAAGGATGCTGAAAAGCGCGGCATCAAGGCCGGCGACCTGGTTGAGGTCAGGACCCCGAGGGGCGCGGTCAGGTTCAGGGCGCGTGTCGACGAATCGATAGTAAAGGGCGCGGTAGAGGTCAACATGGGGGGCGGTGGCCCGGTCGGACCAGAGGCATGGAGGGAGGGGAACGTAAACGAATTGACCGACGTGACCAACCTGGACGAGATTTCCGGTTTCCCGGTCTACAAGGCCCTGCTGTGCGAGGTAACACGAGTGGAACAGGGCACGTCGGTGTCGCGGGCGGCTTCGATGAAGGCGCCTCCCACGTGGAAGAAGGGCCTGGCCGAGCCGGATCGCGAACGCCGGGCAGGGCGCGTGTACCTGGACAACAACGCCACCACCCCACTTGCGTCCGAGGTTCGGGGGGCCATGTCGCCCTGGCTCATGGATGAGGGCTTCGGAAATCCGTCCAGCATCCATGGCCTGGGCAGGTCCGCGCGCAAGGCCGTGGAGGACGCGCGGCGCAAGGTGGCTGCCCTGATTGGGGCCTTGCCGCGTCGCGTCGTCTTTACCGGCGGGGGCAGCGAAGCTGACAATTTGGCGATCAAGGGCCTTGCGTTCGCTTCCGGGGGGACCAGACGGAAGGTCATCACTTCCGCCGTCGAACACCCCGCGGTGCTGGGCGCCTGTCGTTTCCTGCAAACCATGGGTTTCGACGTTGAGTATCTGGATGTCGGGCCCGACGGCCTGGTGGACCTGGACGGCCTGCGCAGGACCCTGGACGAGAAAACCCTGCTGGTTTCAATCATGACGGCGAACAACGAGGTTGGTTCCATCATGCCGGTGCGCGAGATGGCGGACCTGGCCCACGCCCGGGGCGCCTTGTTCCACACGGACGCGGTCCAGGCGGTCGGCAAGGTCCCCGTTGACGTGGCCGGGCTGGGCGTTGACCTTCTGTCTCTTTCCGCCCACAAGTTCCACGGACCCAAGGGCATAGGGGCCCTGTTCGTGGGCAAGGGCGTGAAGTTGGAGCCCCTGGTCCACGGGGGAGGCCAGGAGATGTCCCTGCGCGCGGGCACCGAGAACGTCGCCGCCATAGCCGGCCTGGGACGGGCCGCTGAACTGGCTCGGGGCATCGTGGACAAGGCCGACCTCATCGAGGCTCGCAGGGACAGGATCGAACAGGGGCTGATCCGGCTTGCCCCCGGCGCCAGGCTCAACGGACCCAGGGAAAAGCGGCTGCCTAACACCCTGAACATGACGCTGCCCGGACTGCGCGGCGAATCATTGGTCATAGCGCTGGACAGAAAGGGGATTTCCATTTCGTCCGGCTCTGCATGCAAATCCGGGGACCCCAGGCCCTCACACGCACTGCTGGCCATGGGCATGAGCGAACAGGACGCGCACTGTTCGATCCGCGTTTCGCTGTCGGATCGAACGACCGATGACGACGTCGATACCCTGCTGGAGGCCGTGGAAGAAGTCCTCGAAGAGATGAAAAACACGGTCCGTTTCCTTCCCTGTAAGTGAGCAGAGGCAATTTTCACCTCGATTCCCTGCTTCGCCTGGGCCTTGACTCAATGTTCAGCCAAGGGCAAATGCCTTGGATTTCAATGTGGTTTTCAACAGGCGCTGCGGACCGGATCACATATTTGTCCCGGTAAAATTGATTTTGGAAACCTTATTCCTGAGAATATGCCCGTTCTTGTGGGGTGAAAACTGAAAAAATGGCGATTATCGACTTTCGAGTGCGACCACGGACGGCATACTTTTTCAAAGACCTCGTTCCCGACGTCATCCCGGCGTACAGGACCTATGTGAAGATGTTTCACATCGAGCCCCGGCTGCGCCTGGTCTCAATGGAGGAATCGGTCGCGGAGATGACCTCCGGCGAGGTGACTCACGGCGTCATCTTCTCGGGAAGCGCCGAGGGCAACCTCAAGGTCCGCGATGCCTGTAGGCAGTTCCCCGACCAGTACATCGGTATGGCGGGAATCGACATAACCAGGGGCGTGACCCGGGGTATGAAGGACCTGGAGCAGGCATACGACGAATTCGGCCTGGCCGGCCTCAGCCTGAGTCCGTTCATGACGGGGATCCCCGCGGACGACCCGCGCTATTTTCCCTTGTACGCCCTGTCCGAGAAGGCCGGAAAGGTGGTCCAGATCCATTCCGCGGTGCACTTCAACCCGGATTATCCCCTCGATGTCGCTGATCCGGCCCACATCGACCGTATAGCCGTGAACTTCCCAGGGTTGAGGATCGTGATGTGCCATGCGGGCTTTGGGTTCGGCAACGCCGGCCTTGCAGTGGTGTCGAGACACCCGAATCTCTTTGCCGATTTCTCCGGTCTGCACCCCAAGGCCTTGCCGCCGGAGATGGTCCAGGCCATAAACGGTCCGCTCAAGGACAAGGCCATCTTTGGTACGAACTATCCCTGCCTGACCTTCGACATTGTGTCCGAGTGGAGGGAGGTCGTCAGGGAAAAGAACCAGCCGGCCTTTTTTCACCTCAATGCCGAGCGGGCCCTTGGTATCTAACGGAATGGCGCCACAATGAAACCCGAAGATTTCGAAGCCCCCCTGGACCCTTTTTCCGAATACGCCATGTCGGTGGAAAACGACGCCTATCCAAAGACGGATTTCACCCAGTTGCAATTCAAGGGCAAGGTGGACGCGGCGGCCCTGGCCGAGGCCCACGACGAGGCGTTGCGGCTGGTCCCGATGTTCAGCAGCCACCTGGTCGAGAGTCGTCGTGGAATGTTCTATCAACCCCGGTGGGTCTTTGACCGCGAAGTAAAGAATCGCCTGAGGATCGAGGATTGCCGTCACATGGCCGGGGATCCGTTCGACCCAATGGATTTCAGCACCAGGTACTATGCCCTGCGGACGCGCAGGCGCATTGATCTGACCCGCGAGTTTCCCTTTAACTGCTCGCTGCTGAGGGTGGCCGACGACGAGTACATCTTTTCGATCCTGTACCACCACAGTTGCATGGACGCGCTGAAGGCCTACCGCTACCTGACCCGCCTTTTCGCCGGGTACCACGAGAAGGTCACTGGTTCGCGGCCCGAATGGGGCGAATCCCAGGGCATGGCGGCGCTGAACCGCAAGGGCGAGATGGTAAAGCCAGTGTCCATGGCCAGGTTCGCCCGCGAGCAGCTTGCGGACGTGTGGTGGCGCAACCGTTCCGGCAAGGTATCCAACGTGGCATGCCCGAACCGGCGGGACTATCGCGAGGTCCGGGGGCGTCACAGCATACGCGCGGTAATAGACGACCCAGCCGCCCTTGACCAGATATTCGAACGGACCCGGCGCAACGAGGCAACGCTGAACGACCTGCTGTTCGCGGTGGCGCGCAGATCCCTGTCCCGCTGGAACGAGGAGCACGACGTCTCTCACGACCGGTTCCGGTTCATGCTGATCACCAGCCTGTGGGGGCGGACCAGGTTGCCCGAGGACGCGGGGGCCGGCGTGTCCGGCCTGAACTTTGTGTCCGCTGGTCACGGCCACGAGGACATGGACCCGTTGATTCGTTTTTTCAGGGACACCCGTCGCGACCAGTTGCGCAGGGGTATCGACATCCGATTCCATGACGCAATGCGCCGGATCGTCGGTGCCATGCGCGTCTTTCCCATGCGGCGCAGGGCGCGCGTGATGAACCCGATCGCCAACAGCATCCCTTGCACCTTCTATCTGTCCAATCTGGGCGTGGTCTGGCCCAGATTCGAAAACGGCCGCCCGACCATGGATTCCGAGATCCTGGGCGCCGGAGATTTCATGATCAGCGACATCCATTCCAGCGCGTCCATCGGGCGTCGTCTGGGGTTCGGCCTGACCACGAGGATCCACAACAGACGCCTGTACCTGAACTTCGTGGCCGATCGTTTCCGTTTTCACAAACCGGAAGTGCAGGAAATGGTCGACCGGTTCGTGAACTGTCTGGAGGGGGGATGAGGTATATGCGTCTGAAGGCGATTGGACCGTTGCTTGTGCTGGCGCTGTCCGGCTGGGCTTGCGGCGGCGGAGGCGACGGAGCGTTTTCCGACCTTGGGGACACGGTCGCGGGGGACCTTGCGGGCGAGGAGACTTCGGGGACCTGTCCCGGCGTGGTCAAGCGGTACATAGAGATTGATGGCGAACCCGCGCCTCCAAACCCGGTTACGGGCGATACGACGCCCGCGAAATTCAATAAGGTCCGGTACATACGTTACAGGGCCGATACCGGGGACGAACCGCCCGTTCCGGTCAAGGCCATCCTGGTGATGCTTCCCGGATTCACCGTCGGCACGGGGTATCTCACGTACATGGCGCGCAATCTGGTCGATATGTCATGCGGCAGGATCGAGGTGTGGCTGGTGGAGAGGCGTCATCACCTGCTGGAAGACCCAACGGGCATGATCGCGGCGGAACAGGCTGGGGACCCCTGGATCGCGAACGGCTACTACTATGAGGGCGCCGAGGTCGACGGGAAGACCTTTGCCGGATTCATAGACGGCAGCGGACCCGACAGCGCCATGGTCAGCGAGTGGGGCCTTGATATCGCGATGAAGGACATTCGCACCGTGATTCGGCAGGTGCCCGAATCCGCCCGCCAGGCAACCGTTTTTCTGGGGGGGCAGTCCCGGGGCGTGGCCTTTGTCAGGGCATACGCGGCCTACGAGTTCGAAGACGGGCGCCTTGGAGTGGAGGACCTTGCCGGCCTGGCCCTGGTGGACGGCGACTCCCAGTACAACGACAAGATGACCGAACAGGGATACCTGGACAATCTCGACGACATCCGTTCCGGCAAGAAAGCCAGGTTCGTCACGGTCCCACCAGCGGGTCCTCCCATCTATACCTTTCTCGAAATACTGGCCATGGCCTCGTCCGAAGGCTTCGGCGACCCGGATGACCCTCAGCTTGGTCCCAACGGTCAGTTCCCTGAATTCGGGCCTTTGGGCCCCCTGCTGCCCCTGCTTTTCCGCCAGCAGGACATTCACATGACCAACGAGGCATTTTTTGGATTTGCCACGGACACCGACTCGGCCATCATCGACATACTGAAGGCTGGGTTAGGCGCCATGGATGGGCCCACCGCCAAAGACGCCCTCGGCGTGTATCCCACGGACCCGGATCACCTGTACACGTGGAAGCACTGGAACGAGGTGGATCCGCCGGAGTTCTGCGAGATCCAGGACCTGATCAAATCACTGTATGAGGGGCCTTCCAACGCCCTTGACCCCTATTATGCATCGCGCCTGGACCTGGATTTTTTCGTTGCCGACCAGTTGGAGACCGCGGGCACGTGGCGGGACAAGTACTTCAGGTTCAAGAGTTCCCAAATGGACGCCCCGGTTTACGCCTTGGGCAGCCATATCCTGTCCGAGCAGCCGGAGAGGGTGACCCGGTACAGGGACCAGATCGCGCCGGTCAGGGGACAGGACCTGCCTAGGTCCGAATACGGGTTCGAGATACTGTGGAAGCCGGAGTGGGAGCACATAGACACGGTGTTCGCCGTGGCCGCAACCAACGATTTTTTCAGCGGCCTCCTGGACTGGATGATCGAATTCTCAAAGGGCGAAGTGCAGGTGCCCCTGGACAAGAACTGAATTTCAACGGATCCGATTCCACCGGCTCTTGGCACGGGAGATGTTCGCATGGAGTGGTTTACCGGATGGGTCGTTCGCCTGCGCTGGGTCGTAATAGCGGCCTTCGTGGGGATCACGGCGTTTTTCGCCGCATACATACCGAATGCCCGCATGGATCCCGAGGTCAAGAACCAACTGCCTACGGACATGCCGAGCCGATTGGACCTGGACCGGATCGAGGCGCTTTTCGGCGGGACGGACATGACCTTGGTGCTGCTGCGGGCGCAGGACGTCCTGGCCCCGGACACCCTTAAACGGCTGCGGACCCTGACCCGGAGGTTCGAGCGGTTGAAATCGGTGGATAGGGTGATGAGCCTGTTCACGCTGAAGGACATCCGCTCCGAAGGCGGGGACATGATCGTGGACCCAGCGGTGGGCCGGATTCCAAAAAGCGCCGCCGCGCGCGCCAAATTGCGGGAATCGCTGAAAAAAAACGAGTTCGTGTTCGGTAACGTGGTGTCCGAGGACTTCACCACCGCGGCTATCATCATATTCAAAAAGATGAGCGTTTCTGACGAGGACCTGCTGTCGGCCATAGAGCAGGTTGTCAAAGAGAACCCAGGAACGGAGCAGGTCGTTTACGGGGGCATGCCCTTTATCAGGCGAACCATGAGCGAGGACATGCGCCACGACCTGAGGCTGTTCCTGCCC
>JAADHL010000380.1 GCA_013151875.1 Deltaproteobacteria bacterium | reverse complement strand
CACGCGAACCCGTTTGCGCAGCAGCCGAAGCCTCGTTGACAACGGTTCTTGACACTGCATCGGCACGTGCTAGCCTTGGTGCAGTAAACAACAGGGCAGCTAAAGACATGACCAAGCAACAGGGATTGCACCTGACCGTTCCGGATTCGGAGGTAAGGAAGCTACTGGAACAGATGTTCGCGATGGCGCCTGTGGCAGTGATGATTACGGATGCAGAGGGCAACGTGATCGGTGTGAACCAGGCCCACTACGAGTTGACAGGACTGGATTTCAACCGAATCGTGAACGAACTGAAGATGAATTTTCCCCGGTACTTGAGGGTGGTGAATCCTCAAATGGCGGAAAGATTGGAAAGGGTCTACCAAGGCGAAGTTCTGAACCTGGGCGAGTTCTTTTATCGGGTGGAGGGAGGACCCGGGATACCGGTGCTGTCGGACAAACTCGCGAAGGGATTCTGGTTGAACAGCAGGGCTTTCCCGATAAAGGAAGCGAATGGAAAGGTCACGTATGTTGTCATTTTCAACGAGGATATTACCGCCAAAAAGGAACTTGAGGGGCAGCTCTTTCAGGCCCAGAAAATGGAAACGATAGGCACCCTTGCCGGTGGCCTTGCGCACGATTTCAACAATATTCTGTCCGGGGTGGTCGGATATGCATCGCTGCTTGCGGCCCGCCTGCCCACCGGCAGCACCGACCACGACGCTGCAAGGACCATCCTGGACGCGGCGGACCGCGCCTCAACACTGACCTCACATCTGCTGACTATTGCCAGGAGGTCGGTCCCGTCCCTGACGGTTCAAAGACCCGGTGCCATGTTGCCTCAGACCGTGGAGTTTCTGAGGCGGACACTGGGACCGAGGTTCCCCATACGACTGGAACTCGACGACGACCTCTATCCAATCGAGGCGGACCGCCCGCAGATTGAACAGGTGGTGACCAACCTGTGCCTCAACGCAAAGGACGCAATGCCGGATGGGGGCGAGATCACCATTACGGGATCCAACAGGTCGTTCGGCACACCGTTCGAAAGCCCATGTCCCGATCTTGCCCCTGGCGATTACGTCGAAATTGCGATCAGCGATCAGGGTGTGGGTATGCCGCCGGATGTCGTGGACCGGGTGTTCGAGCCGTTTTTCACAACCAAGGAAATGGGCCGGGGAACCGGATTGGGACTGGCCATCGTCTATGGAATAGTCAAGTCACATCACGGATGCGTGTCGGTCCGCTCCGAACCGGGTGAAGGGACGACATTCAGCATTTTTCTTCCAAAGGCCGCCATGGACGGCGAAGAGGCAGAGGACATGGCGCCCCATGAGCAGGGGACATCTACTGCCGTGGGTACGCTGGAGGTGCTGGTGGTCGATGACGACCCCATGGTTCGCCGTGTGCTGTGCGACATGCTGTACAAGATGGGTCATCGGCCTTCCGAGGCGGACGGTGTGCAGAAGGCGCTTGGACTGCTGGGCGAGGACTGGAACAGATACGACGTGCTGGTCGTCGATCTGGTCATGCCTGACATGGACGGCTTTGACCTGGTCGAGGCGATGCGGCGGACTGGGACGGATACTCCGGTCCTTTTGTGCACAGGATTCTCGTCCCCGGATGTATACATAAGGGCGGCCAATGTTTCCGGAGTAAAGATCCTGCCAAAGCCGTTCGACATGCAGGCCTTCAGCGAGGCGGTCGAGGAAGCGGCCAGGCCTGATCGGTCTGAATGATCCGGGTCAGCAGAAATTTCTACCTCGATGTTCCAGCGGCAGCGACAGTTTCTTGAAACGCGCCGCCTTGATGCTGGCCACACCCGAACGATTTTGAAGGCGCCCCTCCACCAGGAGGAACGGCTCGGTGGAAAGCAGCGCCCGATTTGCCTTGAAGCGATCCGGTGTAACAACAATGTTGGACAGATCCGTCTCGTCCTCCAGGGTGGCGAAAAAGAACCCTTTGGCCGTGCCGGGTCGCTGTCGGACGATGACCATCCCGCCCAGCCGGACCCACCGCCCGTCGGGCAGGCCGGCCAGGTCGGACGCGGTGACGGCGCCCATGTGGTCCAATTCGGGCCTGAGCAACGACATCGGGTGGTGCGCTGTAGACAGGCCGATGCCGCCATAGTCGGCCGCCGTCTCCTCCGTGGCGTCCATGGGTTCCAGCGCCTCGTCCGGGGTTCCACGGATCGCATCTTTCAGCATGCCCTTCGCTGATCCCGCCGCGAGCGCCTGCCACATGGCGTCCCTGCGGTGGCGACCCAGGGAGGCCAGGGCCCCGACCCGGGCCAGTGCAAAGACCTCAGATGACGAAGCGTTGGTCCGGGCCGCCAAGTCCACGACCCCAGTGAATGCACCCCTGGTCCTTTCCTTGACGATCCGTGCGCCCACACCCTGCGACAGCCCTTTGACGTATTTCAGCCCCAACCGGACGGCGTGATTCGCACGCAGCGTGTCGGTTCGTGGATTCAATCGACGATTGACGATCGAGGATCTATTCTCTATTTCCTCCATCGAGCATTCCCACTGCGAGTGCGCTACGTCCACCGGCCGCACCTCGACGCCGTGTCGCTGGGCATCCCTGACCAGGGTCGAGGGGTGATAGAAGCCCATTGGCCACTGATTCAGCAGGGCCGTGACAAAGGCCGCCTGGTGGTGGCATTTCAACCAGGCGCTGGCATAGGCTATGAGCGCGAAGGAGGCCGCATGGCTCTCGGGGAAGCCGTACAGGGCAAACGAAATAATTGATTTTACGATCTCGTCCCGCGTGGATTTCGGGATTCCCTTGCGCTCCATGCCCTCGCTCAACTGTTCCATCAGGCGCTGCATCCGCTCGGTGGAACGCCGCGCGCCGAGGGCCCGGCGAAGCTCCTCGGCCTGACCCCCGGTGAACCCGCCGACGGCCATGGCCATGCGCATCAACTGCTCTTGGAACAGGGGGATCCCCAGGGTCCTCTTCAGGATCGGTTCCAGGCTCGGGTGCGCGTATCTGATCGGCTCAAGGCCGGCCCTGCGCTGTAGATAGGGGCTGACCATCTTTCCCACTATGGGGCCGGGCCGGATAATGGCGACCTCCACCACCAGGTCGTAGAAGCAGGTGGGCTTCATGCGGGGGAGGGTGGCCATCTGGGCGCGGGACTCCACCTGAAAGACCCCCACGGTGTCGGCACGGCGCAGCATGTGGAACACGTCGGGATCGTCCTGTGGCAGGTGGGCCAGGTCCACTTTCACATCCTCGTGCCGTCTGACCAGGTCCGTGGTCTCCTTGATGGCGGCCAGCATCCCGAGGCCCAGGAGGTCCACCTTGATCATGTGCAGGTCGTCCAGGTCGTCCTTGTCCCACTGGATTACCGTTCGACCGGGCATTCTGGCCGGCTCCAGCGGCACCACGCGGTCCAGGCGTCCCCCCGCGATCACCAGTCCCCCGTTGTGCTGGGACAGGTGTCGGGGCAGGCCACGGATCGCCCGGAAGCAATCCATGAAGCGGGCCACGCGCACGTCGCCGGGGTCCAGTCCGGCCTCGCGGACCCTTGCCTCCAGTTCGTCCGGCGAATCATGGAAATCGAAGTGACCCATGAGGCGGCTCAGGCGGTCCAGGCGGTACGGGTCCAGGTCCAGGACCTTGCCCACCTCCCGGACCGCGCTGCGCCCCCGGTAGGTGATGACGGCCGCGGTCATCCCCACGGATCGGGTCCCGTGGTGCCTGTAGACGTACTGGATGACCTTCTCGCGGTCGTCGCCGGACGGCAGGTCCAGGTCGATGTCAGGCCACTCGCCCCGTTCCTCGGACAGGAAACGCTCGAACAGCAGGTCGTAGGCTATGGGGTCCACCGCGGTGATAGCCAGGGCATAGCAGACCGCGGAGTTGGCCGCGGAGCCGCGTCCCTGGGCCAGGATATCGTTTTCACGGCAGAACCTGACTATGTCCCATACCAGCAGGAAATAGCCGGCCAGTCCCAGTTTCCCGATCAGGTCCATTTCGTGGGTGATCTGGCGCATGACCCTGGCGGTCACCGGTCGGTACCTTTCGCGTACGCCCTGGTGGACGAGTTCGTACAAGATGCTGAATTCGGTTTCGCCACGGGGCGTTGGGTATCTGGGGAACGAATAGCCGGTGTCCCGAAATCCGAAGCCGAGGCGGTCGGCCAGGTCGGCGGTCGCGGCCAGGACGCCGGGGAGGTCAGAGAAGGCGCGGGCTGCATCGGTCGGCTTTACCAGATAGCGCCCGTGGCCCGGGTCCAGCAGGGACCCTGCCGCGTCCAGGGTCACGTGGTTCCGGATGGCTGCGAGCACGTCGCACAGCCGGCCCCGCTTTCGCACATGGTAGCGGACGTCGTTCGAAGCGATGCACGGAAGTTTCAGCGAGTCGCAAAGGTCCAGTAGAAAGCGATTTGCATGCTCTTCGGCCGGGTCCCCATGCCTCTGGATATCCAGAAAGAAACTGTCGTTTCCGAATATGGACGCCAGGCTTCCGGCCATTTGTGCACCGGCCTCGCGCCCATTCATGCGTGCGGCGTGCAGCACGGGGCCTTGTGCGCCGCCGCCTATCGCCACCAGGCCGTTGTGAAATCGCTCCAGGTTCGCGAAGTCGGTCCTGGCCTCGCCCTTGTTCCGGCCCCGGTGGGCCTCGGTGAGCAGTTCGCACAGGTTGCTCCACCCGGACTCGTCCTCGCACAACAGCAGCAGGCGCGGCGCCTGCACCGACGCCCCGTGCAGGGCCTCACGTCTTTGTGCGGCCACCGGTTCGGCCGCATCCCGATTGCCCGCAACCTCCATGGTGACGGTGGCCCCCACGATGGGTTTGACCCCGGCCTCCCTGGCCGCCTTGACGAACCTGGGGATGCCGTACACGCCGTCCGCGTCCGCCATGGCAATGGCCTGGTACCCCAGGTCCGCGGCGCGACGCGCCAGATCCTCGGGCTGGGAGGCCGCCTCCAGGAAGGTGAAGGCGCTGGCCGTCCTCAGTTCCACGTATCGGTAGTCAGTCATACTCGCCATCGAGGAACCATTCGTTCGTCAACAGGTCGTGCCACAGCCTGTAGATACCCCGTCCCCGGACCTCGGCGTCGTAAAAAGCTCCCGCTTGGGGCCGTTCGGCCCACCAGTCGGCCCCGGCGTACCAGGGGCCCGCAGCGTGGACGATGCGAGCCGCAATGCCGTCCCCGTCCAGGCGCACCGGAACCCCGTCACGGGTTCTGATCCTTACCGGCAAGGGCGGATTGAAACGGCTGAAAGCGAGTTTCGTACTGGCATCGCCTTCGGGTCGGAGGTCGTGCAAGGCCTTCGGGGCGAAACTGCCGATCGATGACGGGTCCCTGCGGTGCCCGTCCAGGACCGAGGGAGTTCCCACGTTTTCGGGCCCTGCCAGGGCCGAGAGGCGGTTCATCAGCCGTGCCAGGCGGGTAGGTTCCGGCATTGGCGGGCCGAACAGGTGCCCCTGCGAGGCAACGACCTGGTCGCCGTCCGCCCCCAGGGTGAAGCCGGCTACGGGACCCGGTGGCGGGGACGCCTCCAGGGCCACGCGAACCAGGGTCAGCAGGGATCGTATGTCATGGGTGGGCGCCGGAGGCCTGACCGCGATTTCGTGGCGGCCTGCCGGGTCAACATCCAGGGAAAGACGTAACGCGCAGGGGGCCATGAGCCGGGCCTTGAGTCGGGCGGCGAGGCGTTCCAGGGCGCTGGACAGCAGGAAGACCAGGGGTTCTGCATTGTCCAGCAGGTAGTCCAGCGACACGGATTCCTCGAATGACTCGCAGGGGCGGATGGGATGCAGCGGGGAAGAGTCCTCGCCCCTGGCGAGGCGGTGGAGGTCCATGGCCTCGGGGCCCAGGCGGATGCCGATGCCGCGTCCGTTCAGGCGTGCGAACCCACCCACGGTACGCACGCCGAGCCTGGACAGTGTCTCGACCAGCGCGGGGGAAGGGGCCAGTGCCCGAATCGGCAGGGGCGCCAGGGCCGCGGCCTCCCTGCCGAACGGGATCACGTCTACGCCTTCGCACGCCCGCGCGGCGATGCAGGCGATTCGCGGGCCCGAGGCCACCGCGACCCTCACCGCGAGACCGACCTTGCGGCACGCGGCCTGGATGACGCAACCGAAGGACGACCAGGATGGAAACGAGCGCTGGGTCCCGCTGACCTCCAGGACCACGACGCCGGGCTGGACGGACTGGACCCTGGGTGAATGAGCCAGGGCCACGTCGGTCAGGGCACGGTGGGCCGCGTCCAGGACGCAGGGCGAGACCGTGCGCAGCACCAGGTCGGGCGCAATTGACCGGGCCTGGGAGGGCGTCATCCCAGGCCGCGCTCCCGCCTTTCCGGCGGCACGGGATACATGGGCCAAAACGGCCCGTGTGCCCCTGCCGTCCAGTGTTGCCACGGGGCGGTTCGCGAGGTCCGGCTCGGAGCGGACCAGGGCCTGCAGCGGCAGGGCGGGCGCCAGGATGCATGCGTATTCTTTTGTCTTTACGCGGGCTGACGCCCGCGCCGGCGCACTTGCCGTCTTGCGAATGACGCATGAGCTGTCTGACGCCCGCGCCCTTGAGCGGGTAGTATCGCCGGCTGTGCCGGCTTGCATCTGGATTCCTGGATGTGTTGTTTCTTTTTCTGCCTTCATGGCTAGTCCTCTTTCATTACCCAAAAGCGATGATCACCCAGCAAGCGGCACGAAACGTGCCGTTCTAAATCATTTCCGCTGAGACAAGCTCCAGAGCGGCATTTCCATCGGCGGTCGCAACCCGGGTTCCGACACCCAGCAGGAGGTCGGAAACGCCAGGGGTCCCGGCCCAATGGACCCGGTATCCGCCCACCATGATCGTGAGGCAACCCGGTATGGCCGATCCATCCTCGTCGTCCAGGGCCAGCAGCACCACCCGGCCGCGTTCCACCGCGCGCGACAGGCGCATCCATGCCGCGGTTCGGGAACCTGCCCCGCCATGGCTTCGCTTCCAGTGGCGAAAGCGTCCCGGGGGCCGGATCACGACCACATCGAAGCCCCCGGTCCTGATCACCTCCTCGCCGGCCGACATGGTCTTGCCGAAGCTCATCGGACCCCGGACCCACAGGACCCTGTTGGTGTCGGCGGCGGCGCTTTTCAGGGAGACAGGGTCCAGGGATGCCGCACCGTCGATCCATGCGCACAGCAGGCCCCGCCGTGAAGCGGAGGACACGGTCAGCACTGCCAGGCTGGTCCGTCCCGCCGATCCCGCCCCCTCGGTCCGGAGCGAGCAGACCCTTCCCCGCGGCCAGCCTCCGCCCAGCA
>JAADHL010000265.1 GCA_013151875.1 Deltaproteobacteria bacterium | reverse complement strand
CCTGGTGGTCACGGGGTGGACGCGGCCGCCGGCGAGGGTCAGTCCCTGGGCTTGCCCCTGTCTTTCGGCGGCCCGTACGTTGGTCTGTTCGCCGTGGCGTCTGAATTGGTCAAGTCCATGCCCGGACGGCTGGTGGGCATGACCAGCGACGCCCGAGGGAATCCCTGCTACACCCTGACGTTGGCGGCGCGCGAGCAGCACATCCGCAGGGGCCGGGCCAGTTCCAACATCTGCACGAACGAGGGACTCTGCGCAACGGCTGTGGCCATGTACCTGTCCATGCTGGGGCGCGAGGGTCTGCCGCGACTCGCCATGTACAATCACCACCGAGCCGGGCTGCTCAAGACGATCCTGGCGGGCATTTCAGGGGTCTCCCTGCCGTTTTCCGGTCCGACCTTCAATGAATTCGTGGTCCGTCTTTCCCGACCGGCCGACGAGGTTGTCCGTGAACTGTCCGGCGAGGGGATCGTCCCCGGTCTGGACCTGGGCGTCGCGTTCCCGGCGATGTCCGATTGCCTTTTGGTCAGCGTGACCGAGCGCGCGAGCGACGATGACTTCGACCGTCTGGCCTCCGCCCTCGGTGCGACTTGACGGATGACGCAACGGGAATAGAATCGACGTTGAGCTTTTTTGTGTGAGGTGTCCGGTGGCTTCTAAACCCGTATGGGTGTTTCTCGCCTGTCTGGTGCTGTTCACCGCTGTTCCGGGGTGCGACTCGAAAGAAGAGTTTGAAACCTGCGAAATGAGCGAGAAGATGAAATCGGACTGCGATTTCGATTCGTTGACCAAGACGTGCGATGAGTTCAAGACGACGTGCTATGCGTCCTGCATGGTAGGGGACCATCCACAGTGCCTGGACGGCCCCTGCATGATCTTCCAGTTCCGTCAGCTGGGTTCAACGGACACCTACAAGAGCACGCCCTTTTGCACGATGGAGTGCAAAAAGGCCGACCCCTGCCCGGCCGAAGGGGCGTGCGACGACTGCCCCAAAGGCTCCACGTGCCTGCCTTTCCTGGATAAGTTCTACTGCGTCCCGGACGAACACATCGTCACGCAGTAGGTTGCCGGCCTAGAGGCCGCCCACAATGCGCCAGACCCCGTCCTCTTTGGCGAACTCCAGGCGGTTGAAGTTGTTCTTGGATACCCAGCGGTCCTTGCCGCCGTCCACATAATAGAATTTGTACCAGAATTCGTAGTCCGCGAAGGCGCGATTGCCCTGAAAAGTGATGTTCCTGAGCACGATCCGGTACTGGACGGATTTGACGTCGTCCCTGAGCGTTGGGATGACCTTTTTTTCGAGGTAGTCATATCCGTAGTCGTCGTCGGACTCGGCCGTGGTGCCGGCATTTGCGAAGTAGTCCCTGGAGATCATGGAACGCAGGGTATCCAGGTCGCGGTGCTCCACGGCCAGCCGATAACGCTCGACCAGTTCCGCGATCTCGCGATTCCTTTCGGTGTCCTCAATCTTGGTGCCCTCGATATATTTCGGGCCGCAGGCGGCCACCAACAGGATCGGCAGCATGAGGAATCGGGCATTCATGTCGGGTCCCTCCATTTGGCGCAACAAGGATAGGTTTCGGCCGTTGGACTGTCAAATCTGTAAACGTGCGCAGCGTCCGGGTTATTCCTGTTTGTCCGTGACCTTGAGACCCAGTTCGTCCAACTGTGACGGGTCCACACCGGACGGCGAGTCCGTCATCAGGCACGTCGCGCTGGTCGTCTTGGGGAATGCAATCACGTCACGGATGGAGGATGCCCCGGTTATCAGCATGACCAGACGGTCCATCCCCAGGGCGATACCACCGTGCGGCGGCGCCCCATATTCCAGGGCGTCCAGCAGGAACCCGAATTTGGCCCGGGCCGTTTCGCCGTCGATTCCCAGCGCCTCGAAGACCCGCTGCTGCGTGGCCTTGCCGTGGATTCGTATGGAGCCACCGCCCAGTTCCACGCCGTTCAGAACGATGTCGTAGGCCCTTGCCCGCACCTTCAACGGGTCTTTTTTCAGCAGGTCCAGGTCCTCGTCGACCGGGCTGGTGAATGGGTGATGCGTCGCCACGGGCCGTCCTTGCTCTTCGTCCCAATCGAACATCGGAAATTCGGTGATCCAGGTAAATGCCCACTTGCCGGCCCCGCGCAGGCCCATGCGATCGCCTACCGCCAATCTGACCGCCCCCAGGGCCGTCCGGGCGGGCCCGGCGTCGTCCGCGACCATCAACACCAGGTCACCCGGCGCCGCGTCCAGGCGTTCCATCAACGTCGTACGCTCCTTGTCGGACAGGAACTTGGCCACAGGACCCTGCCAGTCCCCGTCACGGACCTTGACCCAGACCAGCCCCTTGGCGCCATGGTCGGTGGCCACCCTGGTCAGACCGTCCAGGTTCTTGCGCGACCAGTCATCCGCGCCCGGGGCCCGCATGGCCGAGATCACCCCGCCCCGTTCGATGGTGCCGCTGAATACCTTGAAGGAGGACTTTGCGAACAGGTCGGTGACAGTGGTCAGGGGCAGGTCGAAACGTAGATCCGGCTTGTCCGAGCCGTATTTCTCCATCGCTTTGGCGTACGGCATTCTGGGGAAAGGGGTCGGTACATCGATGTCCAGCGCGCCCTTCCAGATCGAGGCCAGCATACCCTCGGTGATCCGATAGATCATCTCCGGCGTGGCAAAGGACACCTCCATGTCGATCTGGGTGAACTCCGGCTGGCGGTCCGCCCTCAGGTCCTCGTCACGGAAACAGCGGGTGATCTGGTAGTAGCGGTCGAAACCCGCGACCATGAGCACCTGCTTGAAGGTCTGGGGCGACTGGGGCAGGGCATAGAACGCGCCAGGGTGAACCCGTGAAGGCACCAGGAAGTCGCGCGCGCCCTCCGGCGTGCTTTTCATCAGGATGGGGGTCTCGATTTCCAGGAATCCCTCGCTGTCCAGGAAGTCCCTGGTCAGGCGATTCACCCTTGCCCTGGTTACCAGGTTGCGGGTAAGCGGAGGCCGTCTGAGGTCAAGGTAACGGTATTTCAGCCTGGTCACCTCGAGGGCGTCCACGTCCTCGGTTATGGTGAACGGCACCGGCTTGCTGGGGTTCAGGACCTGGATTTCCCAGGCCTCGACCTCCACGTCGCCGGTGGGCAGGTTCGGGTTCCTGTTGTCGCCGCGATCGACCACTTTGCCGCGCACCATCAGCACATGCTCGGCCTTGACCCCCCGCGCCGACTCGAATATCGAAAAATCGACCACCTGGTCGGCCTTGACCTGGGTCGTTCCAAAGCGGTCCCGCAGGTTGATGAAGATGCAGCCGCCGTGGTCGCGCACGCTGGCCGCCCATCCCATCAGGACCACTTCCTTGTCGAGGTCGTCTATGCGCAGGCCGCCGCAGGTGTGTGTACGCTGAATGTCCTCCATGACTTCTCCCGTAAAAAGCGCCGAAGTTTATCAAAAAAAGGGGACTGTCACCTTTTTTTACACGATTGACGGATAATAAGGCGATGGCGAAAGGCATCACCATAGACACGGCTGGAACGGCGGTCGGGATCACGTCGCTTGATGGCGGACTGCTGGACTCCTTGGGGGCCGTCTATTCCGCTTTTCCCGGCCATGGGCCGGTCGGATTGTAGATCCGCGTCGAGGTCCGACGGAGCCTGGAACCTGCGTTTCTGGATCGTCGCGGCATCAGGCACACGGTCAATTCGGGCGACACCTTGTTTCTAAGGGACGCGGCCTATTGCGGAAAGGTCGAACTGGGCAAGGGCCGCGGTGAAATCCAGGTCTCGGCCCAAAGGCCGGTGGAGGCCTTTGGACTGGCCTACCGCCACATCTTCACCAGGCTGGCCGTGGACGGGGGCTGGACCTTCGTACACGCAGCGGGCGTACTGCTGGACGACCGCGCATGGCTGTTCGCAGGGTCCTCGGGGGCCGGCAAGTCCACGATAGCCGGGATGCTTGCGGCTTCCGAACAAGGCGCGCGGATCATCCATGACGACCAGTTGTTTCTGGGAACGTCGGAGGGCAAATCAGCGATCAGGGCGGTCCCCTACATGGGAGACGAGCGCTTCATCCATGACCGGGTCGGGGCCTGGCCGGTGAATGCAGTCTATTTCCTGCGACAGGATACGCGCGCCTTTGTAAAGCCCATGGAGCCCGGGCCGGCGGCTGCTCGCCTGTTGGCAGCACCGCTGGAATGGCTGGATGAACCATCGAACGCCCTGAAGGATTACCTGGGTCGCTCCCTGAACCGTTTGGTTGAACTCGTGCGGGGGGCCGTGTGCGGCGAACTGCATTTTTCCCTGACCGAACTGCCCCGGGAAATAACATCCGACCGGAGGACTTTATGAGCAGCGGACCCAGAAGATGCGATGACTGCGCCTTCAACCGCGTGGCGGGCGAGACGGTAGTGGTCAAGGCGTTGGACGGCACCGTGACGGTGCTCAATTCGCCCGGAGGCGAAATATGGGAGATGTGCGACGGCCGGACCTCGATCGACAGGATCGTGGAAAGGCTTTGCGGCGACTACGATGCCCCACCAGGGACCATCCGCCGGGAAGTGGAGGCCTTTATCGACTCCATGGTTGAAAAAGGCATGATGACCAGATGAAAGAGCCTTCTTTCAACGACATCATCCAAAATGCGATGGAGAAGTCCATTCCCTTGACCGCCCATGTAACCCTCACCCAGCGATGCGACCTGAATTGCACCCACTGTTACCTCCCATCGAGGCGCAGCGGCGAGGACCTTGGGGTCGAAGAGTTCGACGATATTCTGGGGCAGCTCCGCGAGGCCGGTACCCTGTTCATCACCCTTTCAGGGGGCGAGTGCCTGGTGCATCCCGATTTTTTCCGGATGGCCGCGCTGGTCCGGAAACATGATCTGGCCCTGAGGGTATACACCAACGGCAACCGGCTCGATGAGCGGGCCGCCAGGCGCATAGCTCAGTTGCATCCGATGGAGGTCGATGTCAGCCTGTACGGCGCGACCGCCGCGGTGCACGATGCCGTTACCCGCGTCGCAGGGTCTTTCGATCGGGCCGTCCGCGCCATCCGCAACCTGGTAGGGTTCGGTGTGCGTGTGCGGATCAAGGCCCCAATCATGCGGGTCAATTTCGACCAGATCGAGGAACTGAAGGACATGGCGGGATCGCTTGGGGCGGACCTCCAGGCCAGCCCCTACATATATCCCCCGCAAGGTGACGCGGCGCGTTGCGACACCATATCTTGCGGCGGCCCGGAGCTGGCCCGGGTGTTCGAGGTGCTCGACCCGGAGGGCCCCCCGCCCCCTGAAACCGCTTCCTTGGGCGGAGGGGAAACGGGTGGAGCGGATGAAAGGGATTCAGATGCAAGGGGATTGTGCGGCGCGGGCAACAACTTCGTGGCCATAGGATTCGACGGCAGCGTATATCCGTGTCCAATGTTCACCCGGCCGGTGGGAAACCTGCGGGATGAACGGTTTGAGGACATCTGGAGGAACGCGGCCCTGCTGAAGACCCTCAGGGGCCTGTCGCGGGGGGACCTGGACGGGTGCCGGACATGCGAGGTGCGCGACCTGTGTGTAAGGTGCGTCGCCTCGGCTTTTGAAGCCACGGATTCCCTGTATGAACCCGATCCCCGGGCCTGCGTCATCGCGCGTGCCCGAGGCGCAAGACGTTGAGGTTTGATGTTGAGGCCTTGATGAATCGATGATCCTCACTCTTTGGAACTGACAGCCGATATAATGTATGATCGCGTGTTGACGGATGGAGGCCGGTGACGCATGAAGGATGATCAGAAAAACATCGGGGCGGCTGAGGACAGGGCCGAGGTGAAGGACGGATCGTCCCGGCGACTTCCGTGGGAAACCCCGCGGGTCGTCTGGTCCGGCGAGATCCAGACCCTGGCCTACCAGTGTTCCAGCGGTCCTGCGCCCGTCAGCGGGTCGCAGACCGAGGGTTGCCCTCCGTGAGGCGTCTTTTCCCGTGAGGCATTTACAGACAGAAGCATCTCTGGTCCGCCGACTGGCCCGTGACGGCCACCCCGTTTCGGCCAGGGTGAGTGGTTCGAGCATGGCCCCTGAGCTGGAAGAGGGCGACGAGGTCCTGATCCGGTCGGTTCGTCCGGGGGACCTGGCGCCTGGGGATGTGGTCGCGTACACGCGGGGCGGCCGCATCATCTCGCATGTCCTGCTTTTCTCGCTGGGCATGGGGAAGAATCGTCGGCTGTTTTGCAAGGGCACGGCCAACAGGCGAGGTGATCCCCCCGTTCGGTGGGAGGACGTGGTTGGAAGGGTGACCGCCGTCCGAAAGGGAGGCGCGATGAGGGCAATCAACAGGGGCCATATGGAGGCCTCGGGTATATTTGCCGGGCTGACATCGTGCCTGACCCTGCTCATCGGGAACCTTAAGGCAGGCCTCCACTTGAAAGGAGTTGCAAAGTGGACATGAAAAACGTGACATACAGGTTCATTTTCGGGTGCTGCGTGTTCGCGGGCATCCTGGTCGCGCTGTCCCTCACCGGGGAGAGACGGGCCATGGCCACCGCATGCAGTTCCTTGGATCAGGTCTGCTATTGTGAGGCGGATTCGGAGTGCACCGCGGGCACCATCTACGGCTGCGTGGGTGTACCGGTGCGCGAGATGCAGTGCGGAACCGCCAGCGCCTCGTGCGTGCAGTACGTGGGCTGCCAGGGGTTCACGGACGTATCGGCCACCCTGTGTGCTTTGAGCGCCCCGGAATACCGATGCAGCAATCATCCCAACATCGGAGGCAGTCTTGAACAATATACCGCCGATTGTCAGGACTGTACCGGGTGTTATGACAAACTGGCCAGCTTTCAGCCATGCGGCGCGGGGACCATCTGTTGGTATCCGAACGGCACGAACAACGACGCCGAGTGCGGTACCTTGGCGGGGCTGACCTCGTTCGAGGCGGTCCACAACGGTGGCGCGAATGTTATCTCGTGGAGCACGGGCACCGAGCGGCTCAACCTGGGTTTCAACGTGTACAAAGTGAAGAAAACCGGCGGCATCATCAAAAGGATCAACGCCAAATTGATACCCGGCTCCATGAAGACGCCGGTGGGTGAGGTCTATCGACTGAAGGACCCGGAAGGCAAGCCCGGCGACCTGTACTGGCTGGATAATGACGGCAGCGTTCAGGGGAGGGGGCCCGTGGAGGCGAAAGATGGCGTCGTGGCGCCCCTTGTCAAACGGTTCGACCCCGTGGCCATTCGGAAAGCCAGTCTTGAAAAACGACGGCTGGTGAAGACCCCGGGGGTAATCACCTCCGCCCTTACGTCCGGCGAGTGTTCAGGCCTGCGCATAGGCGTCGCCGAAAACGGCCTGTATCGAGTGAGCGTGGCGGATCTGACCGCCGCCGGCCTTGAAATCGAGGGGCTTTCCGCCTCTGAACTGTCGATCACCAACGAGGGCATGCCGGTTCCATTCAGCGCATCTTCCACCGGCGCTTTGGCTGGAAGCGACTGGATCGAGTTCTACGGGCAGGAACGCGACAGCCCCCTGTCCGCGACCAGTGTCTATATGCTGACCAAGGATGCCGATTTTCATGCCGGATTGAACCAGTCGGCCTCGCAGCCCATCAGCGATGGTGCCTACGCGCCCTGGTATCAGTCAAATGTGCGTTACGAGCAGAACAAGCTGTACGCCCTTACGCCAGCCATAGACGACTACTTTTACTGGGCCTACATCTACTACGACCACCCGGAGGAGGAGTTCACGCTGAAAGTCAAATCGCCTTCCAAAGGGGCGGACACTTTCACCTTCATCGCCGACCTGGACGGCATTTCCGACAATGCGGACGTGGAACCCGACCACCATCATCAGGTCTTTTTCAACGGCCATCTGGTCAAGGATTTCAAGTGGGACGGCGTGGGCCTGCACAGCCTGAAGGAGGAACTTCCCGCCGAATGGCTGCTTGAAGGGGACAATACCGTGACGGTCAAGACCGTTGAGGATACCGGAAGCCCCTATGACATGGTGGCGGTCGACGGCTTTTCCCTGGTATACAGGCGTGATTTCGTGGCGGACGACGGGGCGCTGGCCTTCGATTACGAAGGTGTGGAACCCAATTTGACTGTCCGCGGATTTCCTTCCAAGGACGTCCTGGCCTTTGATGTGTCCGATCCTTCGCATCCCGTGCGTCTTACCGGGATCGACGTACGGGAAACGGATGGGGCATGGGACGTGTCGTTTTCGCGACCCGATCCCACGGTCAATGGGTCCTTCCTGGTCTTGACCGCGAACAAGACAAAGGCGCCTTCCGGGATCGAGGCACGGTTCCCGTCGGATATCCGGTCCCCCGACAACGGGGCGGACCTGCTGATTATTGCTTATGATGCCTTTGTGCCCGCGGTGCAGGCCCTTGCCGATGCGCGACGGGCCCAGGGGTTGCGCGTCAAGGTGGTTTCCACCAGCGAGATATTCGATGAGTTCGGCCATGGCGCCGTCAGCGATCAGGCCATCAAGGACTTCATCGCCTACACCACGACCGACTGGCAGGCCCCGGCACCGCGCAGCGTGTTGCTGGTCGGCGACTCGACCAATGACCCCAAGGACTATCTGGGCCTGGGGTTGATCAACTACGTGCCGTCCCACCCCGTTCAAACCCAATTGTGGGGGGGCACGACCTCGGACAACTGGTACGTGGACGTGGACGATTCCGGCGACTACGACATGGCCATCGGCCGCCTTTCCGTGACCACGCCCAAGGAGGCTGAACAGGCCGTGTCCAAGGTCCTGGAATACGAGCGGGGCGACCAGGTTTCCGCGGCTGGGCGCAACCGCGTCATTCTGATCGCGGATTCGGACAAGACCAACCTTGGCCAGCCCTTCAACGATGTTCTGTCGGCCATGGAGGCCGAGATCCCCTCCGGATACGAGACCGTGTCCATCAGGGTGGACGATTTCGCCACTACCCAGGAGGCGCGCGCCCGGGTCCTGTCGGAACTGGACAAGGGCAGCCTGCTGGTGATTTACGTGGGACACGGCTCCGGCCTGTCTTTCGGGGCCGACCCAGTTTTCGAGGCCAAGGACGTCCAATCCCTGCCGGCCGGCGTGCATGAACCACTGGCTGTGGCCCTGTCGTGCGTGAACGGTTATTTCACATATCCTGGCCTGGACATCATGGGCGAGGCGCTCGTCAAACCGCCGGACAGGGGCGCCATTGCCACCTGGATGCCCGGTGACATGGGCTTCCCGTCGCGCCACAAGCTGCTGATCGGTTCCTTTATCCGCCACATCTTCGGCGACAAGGGCATCCTTGCGGGCGAGGCGGTGCGCAAGGCCCTGAACGAGCTTGCGGCGTCCGGTGGGACCTATGACGAGTCCATCGCTCAGACGTTCGTGTACATGGGCGATCCGACCATGCAGTTGCACACCATCGAATCCGGCCTTCAGGAGGGGTCGTCCGGCGGGGGCGGATGCGCCAATCAGGGCGTTGAAACCGTGGGACTGCTCTCGTTCTTCGCCGTGTTCCTGGGGTTTGCGGCGGTCATGGTTCTGCGCCGTCGTCGGGCCTTGTAACGGGCTCCATCTCCTCGCCACCGAAGGTTTCCAGGTACTCCTTCCATACGCCTTCGCAGCGGTTGTCCAGGATGCACTGACTGCATGACTGCGGCTTTGACTTGCCTTCGACCAGCCTGTCCCTGCTCCAGTCTCGCGGTTCCTGGTCGAGTTGGCGGACCTCGCTGCGGTAGTACCGGCGGTACAGATTCTCGCTGGCGATGTCGGCGAGTTCACCCAGGATGCACAGGGGGACTGCCTCGGTGACCGCAAGTCCGCCCCCCTCGCTCACGATGCTCGCCGCCCGGCGCAGCGGGCCGATTACGTCTCTGTATCTGGGTACGACCCCTTCAAAATCGCTTGCGGCGTTGCCCAGGCCGTGAGGAAACGTGAAATTGACTCGATGCGCCCCGGCCCGCACCAGGACCTGGGCGATGTCCGGCAGGACCGCGCTGTTCAGACGCGAGATCACAACCTTGCCTGTTACCTTCTCGCCGGCCTCCGTCAGTCGCCGCACGGCCTCGATGGTCTGGTCAAATGATCCCGGGGCCCTGGTCACGGCGTCATGGATCTCTTTGTCAGGTCCGTGCACGGCCACCACGAAACGGACATCCATTTTCAAAAGGGCCGCGCGCGCCGGTCCGTATGCCAACACCCTCGCGTTGGTCTGGAGTCCGACCGCCAGCCCAAGGTCCCTGGCCCTTTTGACCAGGAGCGGCAGGTCCTTGCGCAGTGTCGGCTCACCCCCGGTAAAGGTAACCACTTCAAAGCCCCTGGCAGCCGCAGATTCCAGTTCGGCGACGACTTCAGCGGTGGTTCTGAAATCCCTGCCCCTCTTTTCGAGCGCGCCCACTCGCTGGTCGGCCACGACACAGTGAACGCAATTGTTGTTGCAGGCGTACGACAATTTGATGTCCATGTGACGGATCATGGAAGGCCCCTGATTGTCGACCTCTAGCTTACCGTACATCCGGGTTGCGGTGTTGAGACTTGATCCCCATGTTGAAAGCCCTCATGATCGGGCCGAACGGAGGCGACGATGTCGGGTGATGAAAATCCTGGTGCCGGTGCGGCCTACGCGTTGCGACGCGTGGCGATGCTGGCGGCAGGCGGCGAAATCCACGAGGCCGCCCGGGTCCTGGCCGCCATGGACGAAAACCGCCGAGACAAGGTATACGAACTGGCCGTTCACGAGGGACTGGAGCCCCTGGTCCTGGCGGCGGACCATGAACTTGATCCCTCACGGGCGAAAAGGGCCAGGTCGGCGGCGGGCAGGGACCTGGTCGTGGACGACTGCATTGCGACTGCGGCCGCGGCCCTGGGCGGAATCGATTGCGCCTTTCTGCTGGAAAAGGGGGCGTATTTCCGTGATGCTTTGTACCCTTGGACCTGGACCAGAACCATGGTTGACGTGGACGTCCTGGTCAGGCCCGCGGACCTGGAACGGGCGGCTGATGCCCTGAGCAACGCCGGGTTCAGGGCTGTGGGACCGCATCCGACACGCCCCGTCAGCGGCAGGCTTTCGCTGGAGCGCATCCTGGTCAGGGACAGGGACTCGATCTCGGTGGAGGTGCACGCGGACCTCACCCACGAGCGTTTCGGTTTCAGCGATGACGTGGAGGGCCTTTTTCGTCGGGCGGTCAAGACGCGGTGGAAGGGGGCGCGCACCTTGAGCCACGAGGACCATCTGTTGCACGCCGCGGTTCATCTGGCCAGATCTGGCCTCGACGACAGCCTGAAACACTACCTGGACGTGGACAGGATGGCGCGTGTCTGGCGTCTGGACTGGGACACGGTGATCGGCCGAGCAGGAAGATGGGGATGCGCTTCCGCGCTTTTCTTTGTTCTGAACACCGCCAGATTTCTGTTCGCAACGCCGATACCCGACCCCGTCATCAGCGAACTGGCGCCTGGTGGACCGAGGGCCTGGATGTTGAAAGGGCTGCTGGCGCGGACTGAAGGGTCAGCCGACGAACAGGGCGCCGGCTGGGGCAGGTCGTGCTGGAAGGCCACGGTGTTGCCCGCTCTTTACGATCACCCTGGTGACCGCCTTGGATACACAGTCTGGACCGCGATAACCCGCCTGGCCGATCTCGCCTGTCAGATCTGAACCTCGCGCAAAAAGCGCGCCGCGTCCTCGGGCGGCGTGGGATTGATGTAGAAACCGGTGCCCCACTCGAATCCGGCGGTCTTGGTGAGGCGCGGCAGGATCTCGAGGTGCCAGTGCCAGTCCACCTCGATCGTTGCCCAGTATCCCGGACGGCGCGGCTTCAGGTGATACGCCGGCGCGGTGTGCAGCATGTAGTTGTAGGGAGGATCATCCAGACTGTGTTTTATCCGGCGAAGAACCTCCCTCAGGTGTCTGGCCATCTTCATGGTCATTTCATTGTCCATGGTCCCGAAATCATGGCTGTGAACACGGGGGGCCAGGGTGACTTCGAACGGGAATCGCGATGCGTAGGGGCACCACGACACAAAGTCCTCGTCAGCGGCCACCACCCGCGAGTGCTGCTCCAGTTCCTGCGCGATGATGTCGCAGAAAATACACCGCTCCTTCAGCGAAAAGTGGTCCCTGGCGCTTTCCAGCTCGATGGCAACCGTCCTTGGGGTGATGGGCGTGGCGATCAGCTGTGAGTGGGGATGGGACAATGAAGCCCCCGCCGATGACCCCCGGTTTCTAAACACCAGAATGTACCTGAACCTGGGGTCGTTCTGGAGGTCCAGCAGGCGTTCGCGATACATCTGAAGCACCAGCGCCACATCCTCTACAGGGAGGTCCGCCAGGTCCTTGTCGTGGTGTGGCGTCTCGATGATGACCTCGTGGGCCCCGATTCCGTTCATCCGGTCGTACTGACCGCGGGCCGCGCGTTCCGCGTCCCCCTCGATCCTGAGGGCGGGAAACTTGTTCGGGACCACGCGAACCTTCCACCCCTCGGTGTTCGGCTCGGTGGAAGGGTCCCTGAACGCCCTGATCTCCGGCGGAGTCGTCCCCTCGTGGCCGAAGCAGAAGGGGCAGTTGCCGTTGCCCTTGTTGTCACGCTCAATCTTGAAGTCGGACGGTCGTCGCGCCCTTTCGGTCGCTACGATGACCCAGCGTTTCTGGATCGGGTCGTGTCTCAGTTCCGGCATTCGTCACTACCTCGGCGTTGGTGAAAATCGTCTAAACAAACCAGTTTTCCATTTCAAAGGCCTGGGGATCGAATTCCATGGCGATCACGGAGTCCCATGGGAACCTCTCTAGTTCCAGGTCACCCTGCCCCAGCACAACGCAGAACTCTATCGCAAATGGCTTGTCCAGGGGAACCGAAGATCCAAAGGAAGATTCAAAGAAAGACACCGGCAGCGCCATCTCGAAGACGTCCTCGACCGCGGCCCGCCCCCCATCCACGATTGACAGGGCATTATCGACGCATTCCTTTTCCACAACGAGATCGCCTGCCTCGCGAAGGACAACAACGGCGCATTCGTCAGGTTCGGCAAAGTGGAACTTGATCCAGCCGTCGGTGGACAGCAGGTCGACGAGGGGTTCGAACCCTTCGACGCGGAAGTACAGGTCCCTGTGGTCGAACCCGAAACTGACGGACGATACCAGAGGCCTTTGCCTGTGTATGGAACCGTGCCTGAACTCGCATTTCCCCGCGCCTACCCATTTGTAGAAGCCGTCATTGCGGCCGTTGATGACCGGGCTGATATACGCCGTGGGCGGCGTCACAGGGACCGGCGCCCATCCGTCGTCCACGGGTCGGCTGAGATAATCGGGCGTGGTCAGGCCCAGGTCCTTGTAGATCATGCGCAGGTTCTGGCGGAACAGATAATCGAACTCGCGTTCATGCACCGAATCGTGGCCCCTGCCGAACCACCAGAACCAGTCGGAGGCCTCGGCCCGCATGAGGCGGCACCCCTTGGCGTGCCCCATGCCCTTTTCGCTTTCGAGCAGGCAACGGGCGCCGGGGACGTCTCGAACCGCCTGGTAAGCGGAAGTCAGGTAGTCCCAGGCCCGGTTTTTGACCGGGTCCCCAATCCAGGTGTCGAGGTTGCCGTCGATCCACGAACCCGTGGCCAATTGGTCCAGCGGCTCTCCCCGGCCGAATTTCCGGATGTAGTCCGAAAACGTAACTGACTCGACAATGTCGGACGCCTCCACCGCGCCATACAGCTTTTCCAGAAAGGGATACCCGCCGTCCGGATAGAACTCCCAGGCGTTCTCGCCGTCCAGCGCCACCACGCACAAGGCAGCGTCGTCATCGGACTGGCCGGCCATGTCCTCCAGCGCTTTCATGAAGTGGCCTACCGACCTGGCGGCCGGCCACCTGCTGTAAACGAATCCGATGTGGTCCGAAATCTCACGGTTGCGGAAGAACACCGTGACGCCTTCGAACTGGTAGGGCCTCAGCCTTTCCGCCTGCGAGGCCTCGCCGCCCAGGGAGCGTTTCAGTATCTCTTCGTCCGACGCAACCCATTTGACGCCGTTGGCCCGGTACGCCCGGATGACGTCTTCCGAAACCGCGCCTTCAGGGGGCCACATTCCTTCCGGCCGGATGCCGGTGGCCTCTTGGAAGTAGTCCAGACCGTGGCGGACCTGGCGATCCAGCTCCCCGGGGGCGGCGAACCTGACCTCCGGGAGGACAACCGCGGGATCGGCCTCGCGCGCGGATGAGCTGGAAAGCAGCAGGGGCGACAACGGATGATAGAACGGGCTCGCGGACAACTCGACCTGTCCCGATTCGGACAGTTCCCGGTACAGCGGCACGATCTTCCCGATCAGTTCCATGCCCTTGTCCACCAGGAAATTCCGATCGTCCGGCCCGAAACCCGACCCTTGTTCAATCAGTCCCCCGACCTTCGGCTCCTGG
>JAADHL010000356.1 GCA_013151875.1 Deltaproteobacteria bacterium | reverse complement strand
CCAGGAACATCGTCGAGGACGTGCGGACCCCGGGTTTGGCCGCCGCTGCGGTCGCCTTTTCCTCCATGGCCATGGGTCTTGCGGCCCTTGTGGTCCGTTCCCTGGCCCTGAAAGGGTTCAACACCCTGCGCGCAGGCACGGATCAACCAGGCCCGCTGATGCGCCGGGTCTCGCCCATCCTCGTAACGGCCGCCGTCGTCGTTGCCGTGGCGCTGGGGCTCTTTTTGGTCCGCCGGCGGGTCATTGCGATCATGAACACGCTGGACCTGACGCCCTGGTTAATCGTGACGGCGGCCCTGGTCGCGGCCGCCGGGGTGTCGCTTGCGCGACCTGTCGCGTCATGGTCCAACCGGGCCAGACGCGCGGTGATTGCGCTTCCGCCGACGGTGTCGCTTGTGTGTCTGGTTGCTTCCCTGGTCTTCATGGGTTCCGGCAACGCAACCCGTATCGCCCTGACCACGAAGGGCCGCCTGTCGCCTGCTGCATACAGGATGGTCAAAAAGGTCCTCGATTTCGATGGTGATGGCCAGCTTTCCATGATGGGCGAGGGGGACTGCGCGCCGTTCGACTCACGACGTTTCGCCGCGGCGCCGGAGGTCCCAAACAACGGGATCGACGAAGATTGCGACGGCAAGGACCTTGAACTCCGGTTTGATGAAAAGACATCCAAACAACGCTGGGACTACAAGGTCCCCGACGGGACCCCTGCAGCCAGATACGTGGTCCTGATAACCCTGGACGCGGTTTCCATGTCCAGTACGTCCATAATGGGCGGCGCGAGGCAGACCACTCCCCATCTGCAAGACCTGGCCCGCGATTCAGCCGTTTTCACCAGCGCGTTCAGTCAGGGGCCCAGCACGCGCCTGTCTTTCCCGGCAATGTTCACGTCGAAATACGACTCGCAGATCAAACGCAGGAAAGCGGCCAGGATCCCGCTGGAAATCCTGAAGTCCAACGTAATGATGGCCGAGGTCCTGCACAGTGCTGGGTTCTATTCCATTGCGGTGCTGCCCACCGCCTATTTCAAGAACTGGAAGGGCCTGACGCAGGGCTTCGACCAGGTGATGACGCAGCCCGTGAAATCGTACCGAAAACCCATCTGGCACAATGCGGCCCAGGTCACCGACGCGGCCCTCGACGCCATCGAGGGCAACGAGCAGGAAAAGGTGTTCCTGTGGGTCCATTACTACGATACCCACTCACCGTACACCAAGCCACCCGGTGGTCCTGACTTCGGCAAGTCGAACCGGGACATCCACGACGCCGAACTGGCCAATACCGACCAAGAGGCGGCGCGCCTGATCGAGGGGATCAGAAAGGCCGTGCCAGAGGAACACACACTGCTGATAGTGACCGCGGACCATGGTGAGGCCTTCGACGGGTCCCATCCCAGGAAACACCACGGACACGACCTGCACGCGCAGGTGCTCAACGTGCCCATGATCATAAACGCCCCCTTTCTGCGTGGTCGGGTCATCGACACGCCGGTCAGCACCCTGGACATACTTCCGACCATCGTGAACCTGACCGGAATTCGAGGTGAATACGGATTCGAAGGCCAAAGCCTGGTTCCCTTCCTGTTCGACGCCCCTCCGGATCGGAACAGACTGGTTTTCAGCCAGTACTTCCTTCCCGAAAACGTCTACCACAAGAAGCGCACGCTCAGACAGGTGAGCGTCATCTCGGATTCACTGCACCTGATCCTGGACCTCGCCCACAACACCAGAATGCTCTACAAGTTCAGGGACGATCCCCTCGAACGGGACAATCTGGCGGAAAAAATGCCCGAGGCGGTCGCCATTCTGAAAAAGCAGGTCACTGCGTGGATGGCGCGCGTGGCTCGTCGATGACCGGGGCCAGTTCGTCCCAACCGAAACGCGCCAGATATGGCTTCCAGACGCCCCTGCACAGGTCATCGTACCGGCACGAGCCGCATTCCGCGCGTTTTTCCTTTACGAAACTCTCCTGATAGGTCCTGGTCACCCTGGTGAAATCCGTGCGTTCGCCCGCAAGCGACCCTTTGACGAAAAGCTCGTCGTCATCAGCCGCACCCACCGACCTGGAAAGCCCCTTCGAACGCTGCTCGAAGCTGCCCTCTGGCTCGTAGTGAAAGTACCTTTCGACATAACCGCGCACCGAATCCGGCAGTCCCTCGGTGGCGCAATAGGGGATGTCCACCAGGGTGACGCGCCTCAAAAACCCGGGGTCGAGGGCGGGAACGATCAGCTTGAAGGCCTCGGCCACCTCGGAATAGCGCGGCATCAGCCTGTCGAAAAACTCCTCGCCGCGCCCATCCGGCATCATCACGTTGAACACATGCTGGTCGATGTCCAGCGTTGCCATCAGGCGGCAGAACTCTTTCATGTGCGGGAGGTTTCGCCTGTTCACCACGGTGCTGGTCTGTATCCGAAAACGATAAACGCCGCGCAAACCGTCCAGGTTCGCCAGGCCCTTGAGCGTCTGGGCGAAGGCGCCTCTGGTCCTTACCAGGGCATCGTGTATCCTGCGCTCATGTCCGTGAATGCTGACAATCACGTTGTTCATGCCCGCATCGAGCAACTGCCTGATGTAGGGCTCGTAAGCGAACCTGCGGCCATTCGAGATGACGCCGACCACCCTATACCCCGCGTCCGACGCCCATTTCAGGTACTGGGGCAGGTCCGGGGTCAGTGTGGGTTCCCCGCTGGTGAACAGGATCTCGTGAACGCCGCGGTTGGCTTCGATCATCCTCCGCACGTCCGACGCGGTCTGCGCGCCCACCCTGTCGAAGCGGTCCTCGCGATCGTCCTCCATGCAGAAGATGCAGTTGTTGTTGCAACTGGCGCCGACGCAGACATGGATGCGATCCCCCAGGTCGTCCGCCTCCTGGCGCGGCATTCCTTCGGTTGTTTCGTCACGGACCTGCATCGAACGCCAACCGCCTTTGCAACTGAATCGATTATCGCGACTGACCCTTGCCGACGCAACCGAAAGAAGGGGATGGGCACCGACGGCCTTCATTTGTCGATGGAGATTTTCCGGCGTTGCCGCTATCCTTCGTTGTCGCTGTCTTGCGCGACTGTATTCGGGTCGGAAACTCGGAGCATACAAAGTCGATGAACGTCCTGGGAATCTGCGACAGTCAGGATTCGGGAGCGGCGCTGTTCGTAAACGGCAGGCTTGCGGCCGCTGTCAATGAAGAGCGCCTGACCCGCGTCAAGCTGTGGGGAGGCTTCCCCGCCGGCTCAATCGAAGAGGTGCTCGCCCTGGGCGGCCTGGGCCCCGAGGACCTGGATGTCGTGGTTCTGGGCACCAGGATCACTCCGAACATCCTGGCGCGCGCATTCAGGGACATACATCAGCCACTGCGGCGCTGGAACGGGCAATTCAGATACCTGCTGAACGCCTTCCTGACGTACCAGGCCCTTGCCCACAAGCTGCGTTTTCCGGTTGCGGCCGAGGCCCTGGCCGCGCTCGCGGTGATCAGGCGCCAGGTACGCGCCATGGGCATCAAGGCGAAGGTCGTGTCCGTGGATCACCACCTCGCGCACTCCTATGGCGCTTGGGCCACGTCTCCCTTCGACAGGGCGCTGGTGGTGACCGTTGACGGCATCGGTGACGGCATTACGACATCGGTCAGCGTCGGGGACCGCCGGACCGGCCTGAAACGCGTGCACGCGGAATCCGGTTTTGCCGCGCTGACGATGTACTACTCGCGCCTGACCGCGTTTTTGGGCTTTACCGCCATTAAGGATGAGGGCAAGGTCACGGCCCTGGCCGCCTATACCGACAAGACGCCGCTCTTGGACGTGGCCAGGCGTGTCCTGAGCTGCACCAACGGGCGTTTCAACTTCCAGAACCACCTGATTCCTGAATCCACGAAGCGTTTTCCCTACACGGAAATGACCCGATGGTCCCGCGAAGAGGTGGCAGCATCGTTCCAGAAAAATCTGGAGGACGTGATGCGGGACTATGTTCGTTACTGGATGGACCGGACCGGGACGTCAAGGCTGGCGGTCGCGGGCGGCGTTTTCGCCAACGTCAAGCTGAACCAGCGGCTCGCCGCCATGGACGAGGTTGAAGAGTTATACGTCTTTCCGCACATGGGAGACGGTGGCCTGGCCGTGGGAGGCGCGCTGGCGTTCCTGCGGGCAAGGCCCAGGGTCCTGGACAACGTCTTTCTTGGTCCCGGTTTCCAGGACTTCGACATCGAGGGGGCCATCTCCCGGTCCGGTCTGAAGTACCACCGCAGCGAAGACGTGGAGGCAGAGACGGCGGCCCTTCTGGCCAAGGGTCTGGTCGTGGCGCGATTCAGCGGGAGGATGGAGTACGGACCCAGGGCCATGGGCAATCGCTCGATCCTGGTGCAGGCAACCGATCCCGATACCATCGACTGGCTCAACGCCAGGCTGAAACGTAACCGTTTCATGCCCTTTGCCCCGGTTCTGCTGGATTCCGAATATGACAGGTGCATCATCAACGGAGACAAGGCGCGCCATGCCTCCCAATTCATGACCGTGAGCTTCGACGTCACGGACAGGATGCGGAGGCTTTGCCCCGGCGCGGTTCACGTGGACGGCACGGCCAGACCCCAGAGGGTAACTCCCGAGGCAAATCCTGGACTGGCCCGGATCCTGGCCGAATACGGCAGGCTTACGGGCCTGCCCGCGTTGATAAACACCAGTTTCAACATGCACGAAGAGCCGATCGTATGCACGCCCTCAGAGGCTGTCGACGCATTTCGCCGTTCCGGTCTGGACAGGCTGGCCATAGGAAGTTTCATCGCGCAAAGCGACTGAGCGCGGTCAGGAATCCCTCCGCAGATACCTGAACCCGGCCATCGTGAAAACGCAAATGGCAAGGAACTGGGCGGCCACGAGGATGAGGGCGAACCACTGCATGAACAGGCGATTCCTGTTTGAAGGGCGAGGGACCCGCCTGGAGGGTTCCCGGCCCGCGGACCTGGTCCAAGGCGACTGTTCGAAAACGCCGTCGATGACCGCGGCCAGACGGTACAGAACCTTACTGGTTTCCGGATCGGTCTTGACCTCAGAATTCATTTCGGCCTTCGTGCCGACCCCTTTTTGCCCAATCTCGAACGAAAACCAACGTCCGCCCCGCGTCGAGCCGGGCCGAGGTGGATCGAGTCTTACAATGTGCTCCGAGGCGTCCTGATCACCAACCCGCACTTCGATGCCGCCCGCGCCGATGTCTACGGCAAGTATTTTCCAGCCGACAGGGAGCGCCCCGGACACCTCCGGGGACCTGATCACCTCCGACAGCCTCGCGCCCACTTCCGGTGAAAGGAACGCGCCGTCATGCCCGGACACACTGTCACGGGCAAATGGCTCGGACCAGGACAAAAGCGCCAGGCCTGAACACAGGACCAGCCACCCCAGGCCTGACTTGAAAACCAATCCACGCAATTCGGCGCGCCCCTGCTAGTGATTAGCCCCGACCGACAGCGGCCTATGGGCCCTTATGATCTCTTTCATCGCCTTGATCGAATCAGGCGAACCTTCGGCGAAAAAAGGCACGAAAGCCCGGTAGGACCATTCCTCGCAGCCCTCCCCTCCGACGTGCCATTGCAATTCCAATCTGCCTGTTCCACCGCCGCGCGTGGCCTTCAACAGGACCATCTTGCCGTCGTCCAACACCCTGGATTCGCCGCCGGACACCAGGACAGCCCTGCCGGAGCACCTGTCCGGAATGTCGGGCATGAAAATCTGCCGCACGGACGTTTCAGCGGGATAACGGACGTCGAAACGGATGACAAGACGCATCTCCAGGTTCCTGGCCGGCTTGGGGAACCCCGCGGGCACCACCGAGTTCTGCGCAATTTCCCATGGCCGGGTCCCGAGACCGCTTTGAACGCACTTCAGGGACCCCAAAGGCCCATCCCACGGACCGGTACAGACCTGAAACGAGCCCCAGTCGAGCCATGAATCACCCCAGGAGGCCCACAGGACCGTGTCGTCCTGACGACGGACCTCCTCCCAACCGGATGGAACCGGGTCGGGCGAACGGTCCGCGTACAGCTTCAAAACGGTGAGTTCAGACGGGCCAGGCGGCTTTGGCGCCTCCCATGGCTCGGGATGCACTACGGACATGTAGTCCAGTATTTCAAGGTCCGATGGCCCCTTCAGCCCCTGAACCATCTTTGCCAGATTCCAGCCCCGCTTGCGCGCCAGCAAATCATGCAGGGCATCGATGTCCTCGACCTGCAGCATGGGATATCCATCCCGACCAAGGCCGACCCCTGCAGGGGCGGGCCAGACCACCAGCACGGCGGTAAAGAGGTATGGGGACGCCCACGAAAGCGACCTCTTCAGGCGCCTGAAGGGAAACGGGACCTTTTCCAGCAACATGACCAGGGCCAGACCCAGGGCAACCCCCACTGCCGGCTCCACGTCAATCAGATACTTGTCCGAGCCGCCGATCACGCCCAACGCGACCGCGCCCCCGAAAACCACGAACTTGGGCATGATGACCGCCAGAAGCAGCAGAGGCCACCGCCTCCCGTCACGATCCCGTAGGTTGATCGCCACGATCGCCAGCATGGCCAGGACCGCCCCTGCCGTCAGCAGGTATGGAACGCCGAAAAGTATCTCCAAGGATTTTCCGACGCCGTCCTTGCCCCCTCCTCCAACGCTCAATCCCGCGACAAGACGCTGAAAGTCACGGATCCACGCGGTCGGCGAGGTCGCGAACGCGGTCAGGGAAAACGTAGATATGCCGGCGATGAGGGCCTTGCCCCTGGCCCCCTTCATCATCAAGGCGATTCCCAGGATGGAAAAAAGGAGGATGCTCGCCTGCAAATGGATGTTGGCCGTAATTGCGGCAATGAATGCAGCCATGGCCAGGTATCGAATCCGTCCGCTTTCGACCGCGGCCAGGGACAACGCCAGAAACAGGGCGCCCAGAAACGGAATTATCCTGTGGTTGTAGGTCATGTCCATCCGGAAGTCGCAACTGTTCCACAGGACTACCAGCAGAAAGATCGACGCCAGGTATCCAGTCAACTGGTTTCTGATACGCGCGCCGATGTGAACGATCAGGACGACGGCGGCTGCGAACGAGACGTGCAACAGAAGGTGAAACGACGTGTCGGAGAGCCCCAGAAAGGCCCACAGGCTCTTGAAATGCCACCAGTTGGCCCCCATGACGATCCCTGGCACGGACGTTCCCATGCCGATGAACACGCAACACGACCGGATGAATTTTTCGTCGTTGATTGTGTCGTCCGTCAGGAATGGAATCGCCCCGCCGGCGTCCAGGACCATCCCTCCGATCAGAATGGCCGCGCTGGCGGGCAGGGAAGGCATCCGCCCGGCTGTTTTGGGGTCGACGCTCATCGACGTCAGTCTATCATGAGGCATCGGTGAGGTTGAGAACCTTCATTCGCAAAGCCGTGAGTTGACGGGCTATAATACGGACGCCCGTCCCGAGATGCAGAGGCGATTTGAAGGCTGTCCTGATCAACGCCCCGTACAAAGAACTGTACGGCCCCGACAGACCAGGCATAGGCAACTATTTTCCGCTTGGCCTCGGTTTCATCGCCGCAGTGCTGCGCCGGGCCGGTCACGAAGTCGCGCTGATTGATCCCGAGGCCATGGGGATATCCGAAAAAGCCCTCGTCGAGCGTGTCCGATCATTCAATCCGGGATTCGTGGGGCTTAGCTGCCTGACCCCCAACTACCCCGCCGCAGGACGTCTGGCGCGGGCCATCAAGGCAGAGGTGGACGCGCCCATTGCGATTGGCGGTCCTCACGCAACGGCGATGCGCGGCCAGGTGCTCTCCGACAACGAGGCATTCGACATAGTGGTGGTCGGCGAAGGCGAGGCCACGGCCCTGCAACTGTGCGCTGCCATTGAAGGCGGAAGCGGCCTGGATGACGTGGCGGGCATCGTGTATCGATGGAAAGAGGGATTTCGCGAAACGCCCCCAAGGGCATTGTTGAAAGACCTGGACTCCCTGCCCCACCCCGCAAGGGACATGGTCGACATGAGTGCCTACTTCAGACCCCACATGTACTGGGACATCGGAGTGAGGTCGGCGTCGATGATCGCATCCCGTGGATGCCCCTACAGGTGCATCTACTGCGCTTCCAAGGGGACCATGGGGGACAGGCTCAGGCTCCACAGTCCGGGGTACGTCGTGGACGAAATGGAGTCGCTGGTCCATGACTACGGCGTGAAATACATCGGATTCATGGACGACACCATGATCCTGAACCATAGATGGGTTCGCGAGCTGTGCGGCCTGATCCGGGAACGCAAACTGGATGTAAGCTGGCACTGCGTCATGCGGGTGGATGCCGCCAGCGAGGATATTCTTCGGACCATCAAGGACGCGGGATGCCGTCGGATCAGTTTCGGCATCGAGACGGGCGACCCAGGACTCCTCGAAACCAGCGGAAAGGGCACAACCCTTGATCAGGCCCGTTTCGCGGTCAGGGCAGCCAGGGACGTGGGCCTCACCGTGATCAACACCTATATGTTCGGCTTTCCGGGCGAGACATGGGAAACCGTTCGCAACACGATAGACTTTGCGATTGAACTGAGCCCTCACATCGCCATGTTCAGCATCCTGGTGCCGTACCCGGGCACTGAAACCTTCAAGGAGTTCGTACACAGGGAAGGCGACGGGGACATCGACTGGAGCGACTTCATTTTCAGTTCCGGACTGGATGCAATTCCCATCGGCGGCATGAGTTCGGAGGACCTCAAGAAGGCATTGCGCCTGGCGTTGAGGCGTTTCTATATGCGACCTGCCCAATTGGCCAGGATCCTCACTGGGATGAACGGCCCCCGGGAGATCCTGGGCTACGTCCGGGGCGGCATCGGGGTCCTGGGCAAGATTTCCATTTTTCACTGAACACATCGACCCGCATCGAAGATGGGACCGCCTCGCAAACTATTGACTATGGAGTGGGTAGTGGGGAGTATGGGGTCGGCGTCGATGAATGATGATTAATGGCTTCTGATTCCGCGCGACACAACGGCGACGACCCGCTTTGGGCGTACCGGCCGCTGGCCCCCTGCGAAAGGACGGTGCACGTACGTGGATTCAGGGCGGCTTCGCCCCAAGACCCGGTGCTGATGCTGTGGTCCGAAGACGGCATGGCGCTGATTGCCGTTGCGGGTCGGGCCCTGGGTTCTGCAGTGACCTGGCCGGCCCTCCCATTCGCTCGTCCCGTTGATTTGGCCGGGCAACCCGGACCCACTGGCATCTCGATCATCGGAATCCCAATGGAGGCCAACCGTCGCCCAACTCCCGCGACCCTGCCCGGGCCCGGTGAGGCCGCAGGCGACATCCTTCTGGTCGATCAGAAAAAATGCGACGGATGCGGCATGTGCCTTGCGGTGTGTCCCTCGGATTGCTTTGCGCTGAAAAAAGGGACCCTCCTGCTGGATGAAAAGGGCTGTATAGAATGCTACGCGTGCGTGGAGGTGTGTGACCGAGGCGCCATGGTTCCAATGGCGACCGATCCGGAAACGGTCATGTGCCCGGATATATCTAGGCCCAGGGGATTCCTGTCCAAACTGACCACCCCGGCCTCCACGGACACGGATCGAAACGATGAAATCCCGGGCTGGCAGGCGCCGCGAACGCCCATCCGCGACAAACCCTTCTATGTCCTGGGTCTGGCCGTTGCCACCATGCAGGAAAACGGGGCGGCCCTGCTGCGTGACGGCATGGTTGTCGGCGCGGTGGAGGAGGAACGCCTAAGCCGGATCAAGCACCATGGATTTCGGTCACCGGGACGCCGCCGCAGGACCATATGCAACGACCTGTCGTTGCGTATCGAAGAGGCCTTCGCCTGGCGCTCGGTCCGCTTTTTGCTGGACAGGGAAGGCATTACGCTGGACGACATCGATGTTTTCGCAATCAACGGGATCCCCGGAAGATATCGACGCAGCTATTCCCTGACCGACGCAGCCAGACCGCCGCGGATCATTCGAAGCGGCCGCTTCGTGTTCGTTCCTCACCACCTGGCCCACGCGGCCAGCGCGTTTTATCCCTCTGGATTCGAGGACGCGATGGTGTTCACGGTAGACGGCCGTGGAGACCGCGAGACCGCCGCCGTGTTCAATGCGGACAGGGACGGAATCGTCAGGGTGTTCGACATCCTTTCATTGGACGACTCCTCGCTGGGCGGTGTCTATGAAACCATCAGCCGCATCCTGGGTTTCGGGGCGCACGGCCAGGGTTCCACCATGGCCCTGGCCGCCATGGGCGAACCGGTCATGGATATGAATGGGTGCCTGTCCGCCAAGAGCCGCGACCACTTCGACGTCCATGAAAAGACGACAATCAGGAGGTACGGTCACCTGGCGCGCAACCGCATGGAGCCCATCACCGAGGAGCATCGCAACCTGGCGGCCAGCGCCCAGAAGGCCCTGGAGGATTCGGTCATAGCCCTCATCGAAGAGGGAAGTGGCGACGCTCCATTACAACGCCTCTGTCTGGCTGGGGGGGTCGCCCTCAACTGCCAGATGAACACGCGCATCCGCGATCACTTCGGGCTCGAGGAAATGTTCGTCCAGCCCGCCGCCCATGACGGTGGATCGGCCCTGGGCGCCGCTTTCGTCGGACACCGTGAGATCACGGCCGAGACGCCTTTCGCGAAGATGGACGATGCCTTCCTGGGTCCGGAATACGATGCTGCGGAGATTCAGGAGGCCCTGGACAGGTTCGGTCTCGAGGGCAGCAGGGTGGATGACGTTTGCGCCGAGACCGCCGCGCTGGTCGCCCGGGGAAAAGTGGTGGCATGGTTCCAGGGACGGGTCGAGGCCGGACCGCGCGCCCTGGGCGCCAGGAGCCTGATCGCGAACCCGGCGGATCCAACGGTGGCAGCGCGCCTGAATGCCGCCAAGGGACGCGAGGATTGGCGCCCCTTCGCGCCGTCGATTCTGGCGGGCCACGAGGACGCGTGGCTCGATGACTGCAACAATGATCCCTTCATGCTGTTCGTGGCCGGGGTACGGGACGACCAAAGAGAGCGAGTTCCGGCCATCGTCCACGCGGACGGGACCACCAGACCTCAGACCGTGACCAGCGAAGCCCACCCACGCTATCACCGGATGATCTCCGAGTTTCAACGTCTTTCGGGTGTGCCCCTGGTACTGAACACATCCTTCAACACGGCCGATGAGCCGATCGTCTGCACGCCCTCGGACGCGCTGGACAGTTTCCTGCACCTCGGCGTCGATTGGCTCGCCATGGGCGACTATCTGGTCCGCGGGCCAGGACAAGGCGCCACGACAAAGCGCCTGCCGGCCCAAAGGCCCGGCCCGTCCGTCGGGCACGGCCGCGACGATCAGGACGGCCGAACATTTACCCGGCTCCTTCTGCGCCTGGGGACCCGATGCAATTCACGCTGTGTGCATTGCACCCTGCGCGACCTGGAAGACGCGCCCGAACTGGACACGGAAGCGGCCCTTGCAGCATTGGCAAGCGGCCGCGAAAGAGGTTGCACCGAAGTTGTGTTCATGCGCGGAGAGCCACTGATACGCCCCGACGCGGTCCGCCTCGTGCGCGAGGCGGTAAAGATGGGGTACGACCACGTGCAGGTCCAGACGAACGGACGCATGTTGGCCTACCCCGGACTGCTGGACAGCCTGATGAACGAAGGCGTCACCTTCTTTGAGGTTTCGCTGTACGGCGATTCGAGGGAGGCGCATGACCTGATAGCCCGGGCGCCCGGCGCCTTCAAGCAAACCCTGGCGGGGATCAGGTCACTGGCGGGTTCCGGCGTGGATTTCATGGTCGGCGTTCCCGTGATGTCGGCGAACTACTTTCGTCTAGAAGGCATTGTCGGCCTGCTGTCCGCCCTGGGGGTCCAGAGGGTCCAGTTCGGCCTGACCCGTCCCGTATGGCTCTTTGACGAAGGCCGCTTCGACGTGACGCCCACGGTGCGCATTTCCAAGGCGGCCGCGTACATCAGGGACGCGATCAGGGCGGCGCGCGCCGTCGGCATGCGCGTATCCACCGAGGGTGTCGTGCTTTGTCATCTGGACCCTGACATCATCGACGCAGCCGAGGCGCCGGGCGCATTGTCGGGCCAGTTGGTCATGGATCTGACCGGCGTGGAATCCGGCGTGGAGGTGCGGCGGCAATCGAGGCCCGTGCCGGATGCGTGCCGGTCATGCCGGCTTGAACAGCTCTGCCCCAAACCCTGGGCCGGGGCCACCTTGATGTACGGTGATTCGGAACTGACGCCCTACACATGAGGTTCAGTACTCGTCCCCAAGGGCCAGGTCCAGGATCTTCAGGACCTCTTTGACCTCCGCGAGCCTGGCGCTGTTTCGGTCCAGTTCGCTGCGAACCCGGATGATCTCGTCGCTCCCCGACGCGCCGGCAATCAACTTTTCGAGGATCAGACGCTGTGTCTGAAGCAGGTCCTTCATGCTCTTATAGCGACGGACGGCCGTCTTGTACGAGCCCGCGACCGCGGCCTCCTCGCCATCCACTCTTTCCTTCAGGAACCTGTTCCTCAGGATGCGGACGCTGTCCCACGCCTCATCGGAGGACACCGCGCCCGCCGCGGGAGACTCCCTGGCAACCAGGGGATCCTCGGCCATTATCGAGAAACCGACCAGTCCCAAAACCAGGAATTCTGTCCTGACGATCCACATCCGCATGTTCAATCCAGAAAACGTCCTGTCATCTGTTTCGGCAGAAATGCGGTGAAATGTTATACGTCAGTGGGCATTGCCGATGAACGCGTCCAGTTTGGAGTGACCTTTTCGGCGCATGTAGGTCCGGATGCCGTCCAGGATCCTCCCAGGCGCCCTGGGGTCCGACATCACGGCGGTTCCCACCTG
>JAADHL010000232.1 GCA_013151875.1 Deltaproteobacteria bacterium | reverse complement strand
CAAGGATCCTAACCGGAAGCGTCCAGCCCGTCCACGAACCGCGCAATCCGGCCCTCAACCTTTCCTGAGCGTGATCAGTCGCCGGCGGTCACGGAGCAGGACCTTGAATCCCCTGAAAGGCGGCAGGTATGCCACGGGAGGAGGGGCCGTCCTGTTTCCCCGTACCCTGCTCAAAATGACGGCATTTCCGGGTAGGTCGTACTCGACGGCATAGGCCGCATCGCCCGTGGACACCTCCCGGGGAAACTCTCGCTGCAGCCTGTCGCGGATTGCCTGCGGCAGTTCGGGCGCCAGAAGGTCGTCGGCCGTCAGCAGGGCCAGGTCCTCGCCGCTCTCGACGCCCAGTTCCCCGAGGCGCTCCAGAACCCAATCCCCCAGGGATGGGACCGGACGGCCGGTTTCCATGAAGGGCATCTCGTGGGTCTGGTCCGGGCCGTCAATCCGGCCGGCAGAGGCCAGCCGCTGAAAGAGGGACGCGGCCTCCAGTCGATCCCTGGTCGGCCCCAGGGCCTCCTTCAGGATGGAGCCTCGCAGGAAGAGGTCGCGCAACGCCTCTCTTGCCATGGCCCCGACAGGAGGCTCCTCGCGGGTCGCGATGACCTTTTTTGCGTAGACGCGCTCGGTCGTGGTCAGGACGACGCCCCTCTTCAGGGTCACGCCCTTGAGGCGGTCCCGCCCCAGGCCCGCGTCGATGAGCCACGGGATCGGCAGGGGCATGGCGCACGTGATGAAGATGCGCGTGTCCCTGGTCCCGAGGCCCACGGCATGGGTATCCATTACGGCCACGGCCTCGACCTTTTCGCGGTCCACGGCGCTTTCCCCGGCCAGTTCCAACTCGGTGCCCCCGTTGCTCCATGCAACGCGCCCCCTGCGTCTACGCGCAACGTGCACGCAACGCGGGTCGGCCGCGATCGCGGTCATCGCAAGGCGGCGGGCATCCACCTTGCCGTCCGATGAACCGCCGGTCGAGACTTTCATGGCCTCGCGCAGCCGCCGACTGTTGGCCCTCGCTTCCTTCAGCGTAAACCGGGACAGGCCGTGTCGGTCGGGATCGCCCGCCCTCACTGCCTCGATCAGGGCCAGGGCGTCGTTGCCGGACCGCCTGAGGTCATTCCCATCGCCGGATGGTCCGCGACCCGAATGGAACATCGGCCTCCCCACGGCCAAAGCCGCGACCAGGTCTATCGCGTCCTCCAGGCATTCCGATACCTCGGCCTCGACAAGGAACCGGCCCAGGGGAGGGTCAAGGGGCAGACCAAAGACCCGTTTGCCTCGATCGGTAAGAGCGTGGCCATCATCCAGCGCGCCAAGTGCGCTGAGATATTCAATCGCTGCCTGAACAGCGTGCTCCCTGGGTGGGTCCAGAAAACTCAGAGTCTCTACGCCGGCGCCGCACGCGGCCGCGGCAAGAACGAGCGGTACCAGGGATTCCCTGTGGATTTCCGGTGGTGTTTGGGGTTCCAGGCGCGCGGATTCGCTCCACAGTCTCAGACATCGACCGGGTCCAAGGCGGCCCGCACGTCCCGCCCTCTGATCGGCGCTGTCCGCCGCTATGGGAACGAGGGTCAGAAAACCCCTGTCGTCGTGATAGCGGGTCTGGCGCACCAGGCCGGAGTCGATGACCACGCCAATTCCCGGCAGGGTCACCGATGTCTCGGCCACGTTCGTGGACAGGATCACCCGTCGGTTGGATGATTTCGTAAAGGCCCTCCCCTGTTCCTGCAGTGTGAGGCCTCCATGGAGTTCCAGGACATCCAGGCCGGAGCGCCGGCGCAGCATGTCCGCAATGCCGGCTATTTCGCCTTTTCCGGGCAGAAACACCAGGATATCGCCGGCGTCGTCTCTGAGCGTATCAAGGGCAGCGACGACACGGCTGTCGAGTCCGCGTATGTCCGGCAGCAGGGTCCCTTTCGGAAGGTACGACTTTTCCACCGGATGGACTCGCCCTTCAGCGTGCACATGGCGGCCTTCAACGTACCTTGCGACCTTGTCCCCATCCATCGTGGCCGACATGACGACCAGTTTTCCTTCAAAACGGTCGATGGCCAGGGCCAGTATCAGGTCGACGTCCAGGCGCCTCTCGTGAAATTCGTCCAGCACCAACGTGTCGAAACCGGTCAGAATCGAAGATGTGCCGTCCGCGCCCCGCGCCAGCATTCTCAGCACCACCCCCGGTGTGGCGAACAGGATGCCGGTGGATGGACTGGACCGGTTGTCGTCCCGGACCGCATAGCCCACCTTTTGTCCCAGCCCGCAGGACTCCAGATGGGCCACGCGCACGGCCAGGGAGCGGCACGCCACGCGCCGCGGTTCCACCACCAGCACCCTGCCGGCGGCCGCGAGCCATCGCGGAACCTGGGTGGACTTGCCCGACGCGGTGGGCGCGGTAATTACGACCGGAGCCGTATCCAGCGCGGACTCGACCTCATGGCGTATCGCGTCAATCGGCAGGCGAATGTTTCTGGTTGCTTCCGCTTCCATTGCGGGTCATATTATCTCAACCTTTACCTTACGACCGGATTGGAGCAGTTCACATGACAAGATTTTTGTCGCTGTCCACCATCTCATATCTGATTATTGCCCTCCTGTCCCAGGCGCCATCCCCTGCGAAAACGGTATTCAATCCCGGCGATGACCCGGCGCTGGACGAACACATGCGGATACATGATCGCGTGTTCTACGGGCTGAACGCCTATCCGTTCGGGATCGGCCTGACGGCCTCATTCAAGGATGCGTCGGCCCTGGATGCCGTCCGGTCTTGGCTGCAGCAGGACGCGGAGCCGGATGTCCGGAAGTTCACGGGCAAGCACCCCTACCAGTTGATCGGCTCTTACGAAGGGGCCAATCTTGGGTTGCGTGGCGGTGGTTCCACACCGGGAACCGCGTTCAGGTACATGGCATTGAAGCAGGAAGGCGCCCCCGCCTCCGAGCTTGCCGCGGCCCGCGCGGAGGTGGTCAAGGCGCTGAAGTATCTGCCCGTGGTCCACCTTATTACCGGGATCCCCCACGGGATCGGTCGCGGCGCGATGCTGATGAAATCGGAAAAGGCAGATGAGCCCCCGTTCCCGGACAAACCGCCGGAACTGACCCCCTTATTCGACGCGGACGGAACCCCCCTGCCCCCCGGGGAAAAAACCAACGGCACGAACCGTCCCGACAACTCCGGAGGCGTGCTGCCTGATGGGCTGTGGTACTGGCAGGATTCGTGCAGCAAGGACCAGTTGGTGGGATGGGTGGCGGCGATGGCCACCCTGTATGATGCGGCCGTGGACGACCCGGACATCGATCAGGGCCTGGTGGAGGACCTGCAAGACATGGCATGCGCGGTTGGGGCGGGACTGCGCGTCAAATACCCGTTCACCGCAATCGACGGCAACGAGTACATGTACGACCTGGTCATCATGGACGCCGACGGGCGGCCCAGCAAGCACCACGACCTGAATCCCCTGTCCGTGGAAAAGGTCTACATGGCTCCTGGGTCACCGATCTACAACGTGTTCAACCTGATAATGGGGTTGGGCATCGTCAAGGGCCTCTACCACGTATGCGGCGACGCCGAATCCGAGGCGTTTTTGTACCAGGAACTGCTGGGAAAGCGGGATTACCTCGGCATGCTTCCGAAACCGGGCGACTCGGAAACCCTGGACTACCTCTACGTGGGCGCGAACACGAATTTCTCGAACGTGAACATGATTGCCATCGCCCTGTTCCTGAACATCTATTTCGAGAACGATCCGGAAGTTCTGGACGTGTTCCGGACCTACATGGAAAAGCGGTGGTGGGACGAGCCAGGGGTCGCCCAATCGGCGATCCACGACAAACAGCCCTATTTCCACGCGCTGTACGAGGCCATGACCGACAAGGGCAGCGACCCGGCCAGGACCCAGGAGGCGGCCGCCCTGCTGAAGGCCTTCACCCTCGATCCCTACACCGACGAACAGCGGCTCAACTGCGACGATGGTGAGCTGGCCGCCGGTAAGTGTACGGCCATCGACGGTGCGACTGTCCTGACCCTTCAAAAGTCCCCCAACAGAGGAGGACATCCGGTCGCCACACAGGCCCTTGACCCATCGATCCGGCCCCCATCCAATTTCGATGCGAGGACGGACCCTTTCGAGGTGAATGGAGGGGGAGGAGGCAAAGGCCTGAACCCGGGTGGCGATCTTCATGCGGCCTACTGGATCATGCGGTATCTGCCCGTCAGGAAGGCGGGCGACGCGGCGGTGTCTCCCGAGGCCCGCGTCCACATGCCGGTGGGCGGCCCCCTGTCTCCGCCGGAGGGACTGGTCTCTGATGCAACCCAGCCCGCAGACAATGCCCCCCCGACAAGCGAGTCCGTCGCCATGGATACCAACGATAATCCGGGTGGCGGTTGCTCGGCTGACGGACCTGCCGGAAACGGCGGCTGGCCTGTCCCCCTGCTTCTGATGGCGGCATTTGCAATGGTGGCCACGCTCAAGACAAAGCCACAGCGCGAAAAAGCACGTGATTCCAGTTGAAGCCGCCTTCCCATACCGTTATAATTCACCGTTTCCCGCTACGGGGTGAGGAATGCAGCCAAGGCGCCCTCTTGCGACATCGGTGGTTCTCCTGGTCCTGATGGGGGCCGGTTGCGGTGTGGACGAGAACGGTCATGGGACCGACCTTTCGTCCATGGACCTGTTCGGAATCGATATCAATTACGGGGATAACGGCCCCGTACAGGACGGCATCGGTCCGACCGACTCCGCCAACACGCCCGAGACTTTCGTTCCCGCCGGCAAAGAGTATCCGTCCGCGGAACTTCTGCTGAAGATAACGGGCCCCAGCGGAAACGGCTACGGGATCAGCTCGGGCAGCATCATTTCCGTCACCGGCGTGGTGTTCAGTCGGCCCAACACGAACCTGATTCTCACCTGGAGGTCGGACCAGGTCACTCCGGGCGGCCCGGTAAACATCGGCAGCGGCAGCGCGACCGGCGCCCCGTTCTGGCAGACGGATCCGATCTCGCTCGTGCCCGGCGACAACCTTGTTACCGTGACCGCGCAAAGCGACAATGAAACCGAATCCGAAACGATAATGATCACCTACAACCCCGCGTTCATGTTCCAAAGCCGCCTCCAGGTGCGCCCGCCCGCGATATTCGTGAACGACAACCAGAAGGTCTTCTCGACCATCGCGCTGGGGCTCTACGGCAATCTGGTGGGCAGCACCCTGGCCCTGCAACAGGTGGACAGTAAAGGACGAAAGATCAAGGACCTGGGAGCGATGGCGGACAACGGGTCCACCGGATCGTCCGGTGACGAGATCGAAAAGGACGGCGTGTTCACCCTGCAGTTCAACATGACATGCCCTTCCGCGGATCCGATTTACCTGCGGGCGGTCGCACAGGTGACCGGGGCCTACGGAAGCCAGGAATCCGCCTATTCTCCGGTCGTCAAAATCGATTGCGTGAACCGCCTGCCGGTTCAGACGTGCGGCCTGCACGTCAAGACGCTGTCGAATGCCCGGTCGGCCTACGAGGCCGCCAAAGGCCAGGGGATCGGGCCGGCGCGGCAGGCTGCCATTGACGCCTTCAATGCTGATCCGGACGCGCTTGAGGTCGGCTCCATGGCGGAAGAAGGCGGTCTGTGGGTCATGTGGAAGGACGGTGTTCTTGGGGCGTTGAACCTGGCCGGACCGGACATTCGCGGCGGCTCTGGTGATGATGAGGCCGGTGATGAGACACTTTCCACCATAGAGGCCCCGCTGGTCAGCGACCTGCCCATCCTCAGCAAGAACACGATGATGTTGTCGCCGTTCAACGCCGAGTTCGGCGCCAACGACGAAACCCAGTTCGTGGGGAGCATCGCCGGCAAGATGGTTTGTCCCACCTATAATCTCAAAGGCCCGTACAACTCTGCGGCGGCCAATCTGTCCCGCTTCCGGGCGATGAGCGACAACGGCATCGTCGCTGTGGCCACCCACGGCGAGGTCTATTTCAAGGGTCTGACCCCTGCGGCGCGGGAACGCCTGGGGTGGACCCACCAGGGGGCGCAGGAGGTCCTGTGGTCCGGCGAAGCGGTAGACTGCGGTAAATTGACGCAATCCACCAAGACATGCACGTCGAGTTCTCAGTGCCCTGCCGGGACTCAATGCCTGATCACGCAGGCGGTCTATACCGGCGGGACCGCGCAGGTGTCCGGCGTCTGCTACGACGCCACCCAGGTGGACCTGATGAGCGGCCGGGCCGTGCTGGGCGACAAGACTTACGGGATTACCCCGGCGTTCGTCCTGAACTACGCCACGGCCAGGCCCTTCCCGCAAAGCATTGTGTATCTGGGCGCCTGCCGGACCCTGTACAACGGAAGCCTCGCCGCCAGTTTCTTTGCCGGCGGCGCCAAGACCGTGACAGGGTACTCCAACAACGTCACGACTTCGTTCGCCAGCCAGATGGGCAGTCAGTTCTTTGCGCGCATGATCGAGCAGCAGATGAAGGCCGGCGAGGCATACGGGGTCGGCGCCGAGGACCCGGCCAACAAGGGCTCCTTTTTCCGCCTGTTTGGGGCGCGTGACCTGGACGTATCTCAATCACAGATCCTGAATCCCAGCTTTGAAACGGGTGACCTGACGGCTTGGGACCAGGACGGGGACGGGCGCGTCATCGCCAAACTGGGTCCCGCGGGTCCGGTGTCAGGCAAATTCATGTCGATCATCTCGACGGGTCTGGGCTTTACCGTTCAGACGGGCAGCATCGAACAGACGTTCTGCGTCCCCGCGGACGCCACCGAGTTTTCGTTCTTCTGGAAGTATTACTCAGAGGAGTTTCACGAATGGTGCGGGTCCGCGTACCAGGACACCTTCACGGCCGTCCTCGTGGCCTCGAACGGCAAGGAGTATCCAGTGGTGGACCTGTCCGTCGACGACCTGTGCGCCCCGGCGGATTGCTTTACTTGCGGCTCCAAATACGTCGGATTGACCCCGGCGCCGATCCAGTTCGATCAGGGCGACAATTATCAGACCGAGTGGCAGAGGTCGTCATTCAACGTGACCAGCCTGGCGGGGGGACCGGTCACCCTGCGTTTCTTCTGCACGGACAAGGGCGACTCGATCTATGACACAGCCGTCCTCGTCGATCACGTGAAGTTCGAATAACCTGGACAATCAGGGCCGACAGATGCATCGAACGTGCGGATCCGCGTACGTGACGGGCACGTCGGGGAAAGACGGAACTACTCCAGGTGCCCTGCCGCGACGGTGAAGCCTTCCACGCGGTCCAGATACTCGATAAAGAACTTCAGTTCAACGCCCACGGGCATGTCGGGCATCA
>JAADHL010000286.1 GCA_013151875.1 Deltaproteobacteria bacterium | reverse complement strand
TCGTGCGGCTGGAACAGCGTGGGTTTTCTTGGCGAGTACTGGATGTACGCGTGCGGCAGCAGCGCCGGGGCGGACCCGAGCGGGACGAATCCAAAGCAGTGTCCAGAGCCCGGCTGCGGCTGCGAGGACAGGATCTGCGGGGCGGACAACTGCGGCGCCAGTTGCGGCGCGTGCCCGGACGGCGCGGTCTGCATCGCCGGGGGCACCGCGTGCTGCGTGCCGGACTGCGTAGGCAAGACCTGCGGCCCGGACGGGTGCGGCGGCCTGTGCGGGATCTGCGCGCCCGGCCTTTCGTGCAGCGTCCTGGGTCTTTGCGAGCTGGTTCCCCAGGGCTGCGGCGAGGCCCCGCCGGGCGTGGCCGGGTGTGACGGCTGTCCGTGCCAGGCCTGCGTGTGCGAACAGGACCCCGACTGCTGCGCCCAGCACTGGGACGCCGACTGCGCCGCGTTGTGCGGGCAGTGCGAATCCGGCTACTGTCCGTGCTACCTACAGTGCGACGACAAGGAATGCGGTGACGACGGATGCGGCGGAACCTGCGGCGAATGCGCCCCGGACGAGGTGTGCGCGCCCGGCGGAACCTGCTGCGTACCCGACTGCGACGGCAAGGAGTGCGGGTCCGACGGATGCGGCGGAACCTGCGGCGAGTGCCCGGACGGGCTGCAATGCCTGGAGCCTAAGCACCTGTGCATCACGGGATGCGGCGGGATCGAGGACCTTGTGCCGCCGGAGTGCTGCGAGGACGGGGTGGTCTACTACTGTGTGGGCTCGGGCCCCGGCAAGAACGTGAAGCACTACTCGTGTTACGAGATGAACGGCCCGGGCTCGTTCTGCGGGTGGGACCAGTGGGGCATGAGCATCGACTGCCTCGACGAGAAGCCCGTGGTCCCGCCCCCGACCTGCGGCTTCTGCAGTTGCAAGGACAAGCAGTGCGGCCCGAACGGGTGCGGCGGCACCTGCGGCGAGTGCTATCCCGGGGAGGTCTGCATCGAGGGAAAGTGCTGCCTGATCAACTGCTTCGACAAACAGTGCGGTCCTGACGGGTGCGGCGGCACCTGTGGCGAGTGCGCTCCGGGCGAGGCATGTGTCGCGGGGACGTGCGTGTGCGTCCCCGCCTGCGAGGACAAGCAGTGCGGACCGGATGGGTGCGGCGGCGAGTGCGGGACCTGCAAGGACGGCTTCGCGTGCGAAGACGGCCTGTGCGTGGAAGAGCCCTGCGAGCCGGACTGCACGGGCAAGGACTGCGGCGACGACGGCTGCGACAGTGAGTGTGGCACCTGCAAACACGGCTACGTGTGCGAAAACCACATGTGCGTGGAAGCGCCGTGCAAGCCGGACTGCGCGGGCAAGGACTGCGGCGGCGACGGCTGCGACAGCGAGTGCGGCACCTGCAAACACGGCTACGTGTGCGAAAACCACATGTGCGTGGAGGCGCCGTGCAAGCCGGACTGCGCGGGCGGGAACTGCGGTGACGACGGTTGCGGCGGTGAATGCGGCACCTGCGCAGCGGATTCCGTTTGCAGCGACGGGCTCTGCGTGCCGGTCTCTCCGGACGTTACGTCGGACTTTTCGTCTCCTCTCGACGCCAAGGAACCCGACATCCACGACACGGGGCCGGACGATGTCCTGATGTCCACGGCCGAATCCGGCGATGCAGCCGAAGGCAAGATTAGCGGCGGCGGTTGCGCCACGGGTCGATCGGATCCGGGAGCAGCCGTACTCGTGATCATGTTCGTTTTTCTGGCAGCCGTTCGCACAGGAAACCGAAATCCCCAATCCGTATCCCCCAATCCGCATTAATCCAATGGCACTTGGAGTGTTCTCGGCATGACCGCTTCTCTTGAAGCGGCCGAAAGTGCGGGGCGGCCCGGTGGAGCAGGTTCGTAGTTTTTGGATAGGTCTTAAAGCCTGTCCCAGGCCTCGACCAATTCAGGCACGAACAGGGCGCGTATGTTGTAGGCCAGGATTTCTTCCACCACCTGGTCCAGGTCCATGTCGAAGCGACCGTGCAGCACGCGCCTGACCACCTCCTGCATCGAACCGTGGATCGACGCGGCAATGATGCGGGTGTCGAGGGGGCGCACGATGCCCATTTCCTGTCCCAGCACCAGGGCGTCCTCGATGAGGCCCAGGAAGTCCTTGTAGAAGTCCCACAACTTGCGGTCGAATTCCTTGTCCAGGCCAACGGCCTCGTTCAGCAGTATCCGGGCCATGTCCGGGTTTTCGGCGTACGCGGAAAGCACCCCGGTCACGTTGTCGTGTATCTGCTTTTTGATGCCCTCAATTCCGACGGTTTCGTCGATTCTGGGTATCCGTTCCTTCAGCAGTTCCAGAAACGCGTCCAGAATGGTCTCGAACACGTTGCGTTTGCTACCGAAATAGAGGTAGAAGGTGCCCCTGGCTATGCCGCAGTCCTTGATGATGTCCGCCACGCCGGTGGCGTGATACCCCTTGGCGGCAAACACCTTTTTTGCGCTTTCCAGTATCTGTTGTCTGCGGTGTTCCCTTAGCAATGCTCTATCACCGGCCCGGTTCTGGATTCATGGAACGCATCTTGTCAATCACCTCTGCCGTCAGGTCACGATAGGCCAGGGCGCCCTTAGATTTTTCGTCGAAGTCGAAGACCGAAACCCCTTCCATCTGGGCCCTGGCCAGCGAACTGTTGACTGGGATGCTGGTGGCGCAGACCAGTCCTCCGTACGTGTCCTCCAGCCCGCTCATCACGGCCTCGGTGACCTTGCGGTTCCTGCGGTCGACCCGCGTGGGCAGGATTCCGGCCAGACGGATCCCGTGACCAAGTCGTTCCTGGATCGTCTCGACCACGGTCAACAGGTCCGCCACTCCTGACAGGGCCAGGACGCTCATGTCGCAAGGGACCAGACAGGCGTCCGCCGCGGAAAGGGCGTTGAGGGTCAGGTTGCCGAGGTTGGGTGGACAGTCCAGCACAATCAGGTCGAACCTGTCCCGGGCCTTGCGCATCGCGGTCCTGAGCAGGAATTCCTTGCCTATCCGACCGGCCAGGATGCCTTCGGTGGCGGCGAGTCCCTTGTCTGAAGGGGTCACGTACAGGTTTTCAATCCGGGTGGCGTGCACGATCTCGGACAGGTCGCGACCGTGTCCCAGGAGGATGTCGGACAGGCTCACCGGTTCGCCGTTTTCGTACTGCGAGGCCAGGGCCCTGGCCACATGACCCTGGCCGTCCAGGTCCACCAGGAGGGTCCGCAGCTCGTGATACCTGGCGGCCGCCGTGGCCATGTTCACCGCGGTCGTGGTCTTTCCGACACCGCCCTTCTGAGCGGCAACGGCGAGGATCATGGCGCCTGATGAGGTCCGGTCGTGGTTTTCCAGACCGGCCATACGCTTGAGCCTGCGCGTCAGGGATGGCGTCATGGGCCACCTCCATAACTGGATTCCGTAAGGATATTAGGACGGTTTGGGGCAGGCGTCAAAGAAACTACCGACCATCCGATGCCAGGAGTTGCAGGACCTCGTCGTTTTCTGGAAAGCGGCCCATTTGATGCTTTGAAAAGACCATCACGCCGTCCTTCTCGACATCGAAAATCCCGCCGGACCCGCGAACCAGCTCCGGAGTGACGGAAAAACGATTCTTGATTTCAGCCGCCAGACCGGCGGCCCTCGGCAAATAGTTTCAAGCGGTGCAATAAGTGATTTTTACCTTCATATATCGGCCTCCTCTGCGTAAATGTTTGACGGGCAGGTCCCGCGTGACTACATTCTACCCGTGAACGGCGGTACGGACAAACTGATTGAGGCCGAGGCCGACCGATTGCTGGCGCGGCTGGCAAAGGTCGGCTGGAGCCGGGGCGAGTGCGAATTCTACGCGCCGATCACCCTCAAGATACGTGAACTCGCCAAGCGGAAGAACGCGGTAATACTGGCCCACAGCTACCAGACCCCCGACATCCAGTTCGGGATTGCGGACTTCAGGGGAGACTCGCTGGCCCTGTCCGAACAGGCACGCGACACCGACGCCGACGTAATCGTGTTCTGCGGAGTGCGGTTCATGGCCGAGACCGCAAAGACCCTGTCCCCTGGAAAGACCGTCCTGCTGCCCGCGCCGGACGCGGGTTGCTCGCTCAGCGAGTCGATAACCGGGGAGCAGGTGAGGGAGATGCGAAGCCGACACCCCGATGCCGCATTCGTCTGCTACGTGAACACCTCCGCCGAGGTGAAGGCTGAATGCGACGTCGTGTGCACCAGCGCCAACGCCATGTCCATTGTAGAGGGCGTGGACGAGGACGAGATAGTGTTCCTGCCCGACAGGTTCATGGCGGGAAACATTGCCCGGATGACGACGAAGCGGATCCACCATTACGACGGCAGGTGCATCGTTCACGAAACCTTCGAGAAAGAGACCGCCCTGGCCTGGAAGGACACCTATCCCGACGCCAGGATGCTGGTGCATACCGAAAGCAGGGCCGATGTCGTGGAACTGGCGGACCTGGCGGGCGGCACGGGGGACATGATCCGCTACGTGAGGGATAGCCCTCCCGAGCAGAAGCGCTTCATGCTGGTGACCGAGTGCGGCCTCAGCGACCGGCTGAAGGTCGAGTTTCCGGACAAGGAATTCATCGGTACGTGCTCGTTGTGCCCCCACATGAAGAGGGTGGACCTGCGCAAGGTCCTTCAGGTCCTGGAGGAGCCCCGGCCCGAACAGGTCATCGAGGTCCCGGAGGATGTCCGCGTGCCCGCTCTGAGGTCGATCGAGAGGATGTTCGAGCTGACCCGGAAAGGCGCGGATCCGTTGAAGCCTCACTCGAACCTCGGCGAATCGTCGGAGCGTTGCGAGTAGCCCCATCATCGTGAGAAAATGTCCTTATGGGATCCACTCGTCTGAAAATGTCACCCATTGGCGTCACCTGGGCCGGAGTGGCCATAAACACCGTCCTCGGGGCAGGCAAGATATCCGCTGGGGTCATGTTCCACAGCCAGTCCATACTTGCCGACGGGATCCATAGCCTGTCCGATCTGATCACGGATTTCGCCGTGCTGCTGGGCCTGCGTGTTTCGCGAAGGCCCGCGGACGAGGACCACCCTTTCGGGCACCTCAGGGTCAGCACCCTTACCGCATTGTTCGTGGGGGCGATGCTGGTGATCGCCGCCGCGTGGATAGCGTATGAGGCCGTGACCACGCTGCGCGCAAGGAACGACGACGTTGACGCCATGGTGCCTCTCGCGGTCGCGCTTGTATCGATTGCGTCAAAGGAAACCCTCTATCAAATCACACGGATCATTGGTCGCCGTTCGGGTGATCCAGCAATCATGGCCAATGCCTGGCACCATAGAACGGACGCGTTTTCGTCCATAGCGGTGGCGGTCGGCCTGAGCGCGGTGATGATCGGAGGGCCGCAGTGGGCCTTTCTGGACCATGTCGTTGCCCTGGTTCTGGCGACGTTCCTGGTGTGGGTGGGTGTTCAGACCATCAGGAGCGCATCCTCGGAGCTTGTGGATCGGGCCCCGGACGAAAAGACCCTTGCGGGCATTCGCGAAGCCATTTCGCGAACGGACGGGGTGCGGGATTTCCATGCGATGAGGGCGCGTCAGGTCGGTGGAAAGGTGTCGATGGATGTCCACGTGATGGTGAATCCGGACCTGACGGTAAAACAGGGCCATGATATCGCTTCGAGGGTAGAGGCGAGCGTCCGGAACAATTCCGAGCGCGTTATCGGCGTGACCGTTCACATCGAGCCGGAAAGACGTGGGCCGGACTATTGACTTTGCTGCCCGGCCGCTGCTAGCTTGAACAGGACTTTTATGATGGACATTGGCTGATTAAACCCGGCCTTGTTTCGGGGAACGCTGCGGTTGATCGGGATCCGGCTCAATGAAGTCCCCATGCGCATCGAGGAAGGCGCCACCCTGCGCCGATTGCGCGACCGTTTGCATCCCGAAGCCGACCTGCTGATCGTCAACGGTTTTCCAGTGGCCGAGGATCGCCGATTGGAGCCGGACGACAGTGTCGTCATGATTCAACGCGGTGTGATCCCCACCGCCGATCAACTGGAAACACTGATGATGGCGCGTCACACACCAGGGGTGCATGCCCGCGTCTCGCGAGGGCGGGTCGGTATCGCCGGCGCCGGAGGGCTGGGATCCGGCGTGGCAGTCGCGCTGGCCAGGGTGGGAGTCGGGCAACTGGTGATCGCCGACTTCGACGTGGTCGAGCCGTCCAACCTGAATCGCCAGCAGTATTTCATCGATCAGATCGGCATGCCGAAGGTCGAGGCGCTGAGGGACAACCTGCGGCGCATCAATCCATATGTTGAAATCGAGGTCTTTGACGGGCGTATCGATGCGCAAAACATCCTAGAGGTCTTTGACGGCGTCGATGTCATGGTGGAGGCATTCGACGCGCCCGATCAGAAGGCGATGTTGGCCGCTGCGCACCTGCGTCAGAGCCCGCGATGTCCGCTGGTGGCCGCGTCCGGGTTGGCCGGTCACCTGGCGTCCAATGCCATTCGCACCCACAGGATTCGCGACAACTTCTATATCGTTGGGGACCTCGAATCCGCGGCCGAGCCGGGCAGGGGACTCATGGCGCCGCGCGTAGGCATTGCCGCCAATCATCAGGCCAATGCGGTCCTGCGCCTGCTTTTGGGAGAAAAGCCCGAATGAAACTGGAAATCAACGGCGAGACCCGTAATGTTGAACAAGGCACGACGATCGTCCAGTTGCTGGATCTCTTGAAACTGCAACCTGACAGGGTCGTCGTTGAACTCAATCGACGGGTATTGAATGTTGCGGAACAGGGAAAGACCCTGCTGCGCGAGGGAGATAATCTTGAAATCATCCGGTTCGTCGGCGGTGGCTGACATTCCAGGCGGGGCGTCGAAAACCACGGATTTTCTCGAAATCGCGGGACGCCGATTCAATTCGCGCCTCATGGTCGGCACCGGCAAATTCCAGTCCAACGAGGCCATGCTGGCGGCCATGGAGGCCTCGGGCTGCGAAATAGTCACTGTCGCGCTGCGGCGGGTCGATATCGACGACCCGGGCGACGACATGCTGAGGCACATAGATCGCGAAAAGTACCTGCTGCTGCCGAATACCAGCGGCGCGCGCGATGCCCAGGAAGCCGTGCGGATTGCGCGATTGGCCCGTGCGGCGGGCTGTGAGCCATGGGTCAAACTGGAGGTGACGCCCGACCCATATTACCTGCTGCCGGATCCGGTAGAGACCCTCAAGGCGGCCGAAACCCTGGTCAAGGACGGTTTCAACGTGCTTCCATATATGCCCGCGGACCCGGTGCTGGCTCGCCGCCTGGAAGAGGCGGGAACGGCCACGCTCATGCCCCTTGGCGCCCCAATCGGCACCAATCGCGGCATACGCACCCGTGACCTCGTCGGCATC
>JAADHL010000078.1 GCA_013151875.1 Deltaproteobacteria bacterium | reverse complement strand
CCAGGGCGATCACCGCCGCGATTCCCCGAGGTTGGTCAGCCAGCGCCTCGATGACCAGACGTCCGATGTATCCGCCCGCGCCGGTCACCAGGACCGAGCGTCCTTCGTTCAAGCCGGTCCCGTTCATTACACCGAGTCCCCCGTTTGCTGCACATCCATGGCCGGGCCTATGGGGCGCCTCGACCAGAAAAAGGAAAGGGCCAGGCCTGCAATGATATGCCACACCCCCCACCAGGCCGCGATGATGGCCATGCCCCCAAGGCCCCCGAAAAAGTCGAAAATCAGGATCAGGGCAAGGGCCGAGTTCTGGATGCCCACCTCGATGGTAACGGCCCTCACGTCCCCGGCATCAAGCCGCGCAAGCCTCGCGCTGGCGTATCCCGTGAAAAGCGCCAGGGCGTTGTGCGCCAGGACCACCAGCATCACCAGCCCGATCACGTCCACGAATATCCGCCAGTTCGCGTAAAGAGCAATGGCGATGAAGGCCCCGAACACGACCACGGACCCCAGTTTGAACGGCCCCCGCACGCGGCCGGCAAGGGCCGGCATATAGTGCGCCACCAGCATTCCAAGCGTCATGGGGATGCCCAGGATGGTGACGATCGTGCCCAGAACGCCCAGGGGCTCCAGGCTGATCTGGCGCAGAATGGGCGCAGTGTCCGGGTTGAGGCTGCCCCACAGCGCCAGGTTCAACGGGGTCATCACGATCGCGGCCATGGTCGATACTGCGGTCATGCTCACCGACAGGGCCGCGGACCCCCCGGCCAGCCAGGTCATGATGTTGGACAGGTTGCCGCCCGGGCAGGCCGCAACCATGATCATGCCCAGGGCTATCGACGGGGCAGGCCTGATTACCAGGGTCAGCACGAATGTCAGGGCCGGCAGAAAAATGAACTGGGCCAACAGGCCTATGGCCGGCCCTTTGGGTGTTTTCAAGATGCGAACGAAGTCCGCGACCCTGATATCCAGGGCCATGCCGAACATCATCAGGCCGATGATGGCGTTGAGGGCCAGCAGGCTCGACGGGTTGAAATTGAGGTGGATCTGATCCAGGCCCATGGTCCCTCTCGTTCCCGTGATCAGCCGGCGCCCGCCGCCAGGTCCCAGGTGTCGCGCGCGATAAGCAGGGCCTCGTCGGCGGTCACCACCAGGGCCGCCGTGGACCCGTCGCGCGTTATCAACCCGTTGCGACCCTGACCGTGCGCGAGGTTTGCCCCGTCGTCCAGTTCAAAGCCCAGGGGCGCAAGCAATCCGATCACCTGGGCCCGCACCCGTGCAGAGTTCTCGCCGATGCCGCCGGTAAAGACCAACGCGTCCACCCGTGCCAGGGCCACTGCCATGCCCCCTATCGACTTTGCCAACCGGTAGCAGAACATCTGAAACGCCAGTTCCGCCCTCTCGTTGCCCTTGGATGCCGCGTCCAGGACCGTGCGCATGTCCGAGTCCACCCCGGACACGCCCAAAAGACCGCTTTTCCGGTTGAGGCTGTCCGTTGTCTCGCGTACGTTCATGCCCGCCGCATCCGCCAGGTGCGCGTGCAATCCCGGGTCTACATCGCCGGACCGCGTGCCCATCATCAACCCTTCCAGCGGCGTCATCCCCATGCTGGTGTCGATGCTGACGCCGCCCTTCACGGCGCAGGTCGAACACCCGTTTCCCAGGTGCGCCGTGACCAGCGCGCAATCACGCGGGTCCAGGCCCAGCCTGCGTGCCGCCTCCCGCGAGGCGTACCTGTGGCTGGTGCCGTGAAACCCGTACCGCCTGACACCGTAGTCGCGATACCAGCCGTATGGCACGGCATACATGAACGCCCGCGGCGGCATTGTCTGGTGGAAGGCCGTGTCGAATACCGCCACGTGTGCAACGTCCGGGAACGAGCGCATGGCAGCCTCGATACCCATGAGGTTCGCCGGATTGTGCAAAGGCGCGAGAGCCGCATACGACTCCAGGACAGCCAGCACCGAGTCATCGATGATAGTCGATTCAGTGAAGCGTTCGCCACCATGAACGAACCTGTGGCCCACGGCATCGACGCCTGGAACACCGATGCCCCGCAGGACCTCCATGACGGCGTCCAGCGCGCCCCGATAATCCGTCCGGCCCGGGGATTCACGCCGGCTGTCGCCATGCAGGCTCCAATCGAACCGGGCGTTTTCCGTGCCTATTCGCTGGAAGGTCCCGTTCGCGTGCTCATCGCCGGACTCGGGATCAATCAAGGAAAACTTGAGGGAAGAGCTGCCGCAGTTGAGTACGAGGACTACCAAGGTGTTCACTCCCCGGCCGGTTCCTGGTGCATCTGCTTGAAGTGCATGAGTCCCGGCGCGAACATGTGCTTGGTCGGGTCCACGTCCACGTGAATCACCGAACACGTGTCCGCTTCGATGCAACGCTTCAGGGCCGGCCCCAGTTCCGCCGGGTCGGCCACCCTCTCGCCGTGGGCGCCCATGGACCGCGCCAGGTCGTCCCACAGGATCTCGCCCAGGTCCCCATTGATGTGGGGGGCCTCGGAAAGCGCGTTCGGGAACCGATCTCCCACCATGCCGAAGGCAAAGATCTCCGTGGTCTTCACCATGCCCCACTGTTTATCGGAACACACAACGAAGATGACCTTCAGTCCGTTGCGCACCGCGGTTTCTATCTCTTGCGGGTGAAACCCCATGGCGCCGTCGCCGATGATGCAACAGACCTGCGCATCCGGCCTGGCAACGGCCGCTCCTAGCGCCTGCCCAGGCCCGGCGCCGAGGTGGCCCATGTGCCACGTGCCCAGTTGCGTGTTGGGCGTCCGTATCCGCCAGTAGGCATTGGCCCAGACAGCGGTATTTCCGCCGTCGAACACCACCACCGCGTCGTCGTCGAGGACCTCGCGACAAACAGCACCCACATGGGCCGTGAGCATGGGCGATTCCGTGTCCGAAAGCGCCGCGTCGAGGTTCATGCGCTCGGCGTCCCTGGATTCGGCCAGTTCGGACACGCCCTCATGCCGGACCTGAATCGGCATCGAACCCGTCTTTGACTTCAGATTCTCTATCAAGCGAACCAGGAATGCCCTGATGTCGGATCGGACCAGCAGGTCCGCCGGCCGGTTGCGGCCCAGGGCGGACGGGTCTATGTCCACCTGGATGAGCTTCTGGGCGGACGGCGGGGCCCAGTTGGGCGGCTTTCCCCACCAGTCCGTCTCGCCCAGCCGGGACCCCAGGCACAGGACCGCGTCAGCCCCGTTGCGCAGCGCGTTGCATGCGTCGATGTACACCATCGGCCAGGCCAGTTCGTGGGTTTCGGGCAGGACCCCCCTTGCGCTCCACGAGGTGGATACCGGGCTGTGCAGGATGTCGGCCAGTTCCTCCAGTTCCCTGAACGCGCCGGCGTGGATGACGCCGCTGCCGGCATGAATGATCGGAAGCCTTGCCGCGGCCAGGATGTCCGCGGCCGCCGCCACCTCGTCATCACTGGGCATGATCGGCCCCAGGCTCCGATATTGATGCTTTTCCCAGGTCGGAAAATCGTCACAATCCCCGTTCATCAGGTCCTCCGGCACGTCCAGGTGCACGACCCCTGGCCTGCCTTCGTAGCAGGCGCGCAGGGCCTTTCGGACCATTTCCGGTATGCGCTCGAACGAGGACGCAGAGGCCGACCATTTCGCCATCGGCCCGATCACTCCGACCTGATCGAAGCACTGGTACGCGCCGCCCCTGTCCGGGTAGGTGATGCCGGTGCGCCTGGAGCTGGTTATCAGAAGCACGCGGTTTCCTTCCGCGTTCTCCACGGCCACGCCGGAAAGCACGTTGGCCACACCCGGCCCGTTGCTGGCGATGGCCACGCCAAGCCTGCCCGTGAGTCGCGCGTAGGCCCCGGCCATGTGCATGGCCGTTGTCTCATGACGCGGCGTGACCAGCTTCATCCCCATGTCCACGCACGTCGCGAACAGGTGCAGGTACGACCCGTCGATGATCCCGAAAATGGTGTCCACTCCCTCTTCCTCAAGTGCCTGCGCGATGATCCTTCCACCTGTGTTCTGTGCCATTTCCAACTCCTTAATCGTCCATCCGACAATAACGCCTTTAAAACGAAGTACTACCAGAATTTAAGGGGCAGCCTAAGGCCCACGCTTATCGCGTCCGCGGCCCGGGTGTTCTTTCCCGGGATCAACGTGGAAGTACGATATGTCACGTACAGTTGCAACGGCGCCCCCAGCCTGAAAAAGCTGAACGTGGCGCCGAACACCAGTATGTTCTTGTATCCAGGCTTCCACAGTTTCTCCCGATCCCAGTCCCAGGGCTCGTAGTCGGAATACCAGTACGACTGCTGCAGATGCGTAAAGGTGTAGACCACGCTCAAGGCGATGATCGGCGGCAACCGGTTCGCCATCACGACGTCGCCCTTGGTGATCCACGTGTCCCATGCCGGGCCCCTGTACGGGACCACGTCGGCGCGCACCGAAAAGCCGGTGAAGTCCCCCGGATCGATGGTGTAGGTGTCCCCGATGTACGGCGCGTAGTTGAGCAGCAGCGGGTTCTTGACGCCCCTGGGCGACGTCCGTTCCTGCTCGAAAAAGACGTCGTAGAACACATCCAGGCCCAGGGTCAGCCGGTCGTCCAGTTCGCGCTTGAATGTCTTGTCGAATGAAAGATGAATGGAAAGCTGCCCTTGGAAGCTGAGGTCCCACATGGTGGTGCCCACGGCCGCCACCTCTTCCGGGTCGGCGGGCTTGCCCGTCGGGATCGCACCGTAGATGGAAAGCGAGGCCCCCACTCCCGCCTTGTCGAAGGCGTCGAACCAGTCCGACCAGCGCAGCCTGGCCCCCAGCACTATATCGGACAGCCGGCCCCTGTTGCCTGTCCAGGTGCCTGGCCGTCCCTGGCCCATGTCCGCCGCCCACTCCCAGAAGTCCTGCTCACTGTAGGGCCGCCCGATCTGGGGCTGGTAGTCGCCGGGTATCCATCCCAGCACAGGGTCCACGAAGGTGCGAAGAACCACAGGGAAACCGATGCCGACGGATAGGTTGTCCAGAATGCCGTATTGGAGGCGGGCCACGAAAATATCGTATTCGGCATCAGGGTGCGCCGTGATCGTGCCTTGTTTGCCGCCGCCGGGCTCATAGCGCTCGATCGGGTCCACCAGGGCGGCCCTGTCGCCGTTCTCGTTCCCACCGGCTGTTGATCCACGCCTTGACGTAGGAGGCGTCGATCAGGAAGGTTCCCGCCTTCAGGGTCTCGGTGAATCCAGCGCCCATGGCGGTCGATGTCGGCAGGACCACCAGAACCAACGCCGCGAAAACATTCAAAAGGGTGCTGCGTTTCATTGCGCCACCCCCTTCAAGGCCTCGCCCAGATCGAACACCTTGAATTCCGCGTCCGTGGCCGGCTCCACTCCCATCGCCCAGTGCAGCCTGCGCGCGGCCGGTTCAAAGACGACGGCGTTCATGGAATCGCGGTGATCCACCAGATCGGGCGTCCTCAGGATCTCGATGGCGTGATCCACGTCGATCCGGCCAAGGGACTCCCGGATCCTGTCTCCCAGGATGTGCCAGGCCCTGACCGAGCGAAAGTACATCCCGGTCCAGACGTTTTGGGGGATGGGCGAGAACATGCCCATGAAAGGCAACGGCTCCATGTCCAGCGTATTTTTGCGAAAAAACGAGGTCATGCGCAGGTCGTCCGGGCCCTCGCTGGCCCAGGGCCGGCCGTCAGGGGCCACATTGGCCGGATCGCTGGTGTCCGGCGTGTAGAAATTGAACCCGTCCCTGTCCTGGACCGGTGTCGACCCTGGACCTCCGGAGTCGTCCTGGACCGCTGAATCCACCTCCACCGCCGCCAGATTGCCCGCCGCGTCCGCCAGCAGAAAGTTCCAGCCGAACGTGGTCTGCGAACGGTAAAGAAAGTCTTCCGCCTCCTTGACCGACGCCGAGCCCGTAAGCAGTTCATGCCCCGCGACCCCCGCAGGCAACCCGGTCGCCAGCAACTGCCTTTCCTTGAGCACCTGCGCCAGTCCAACCAGGTCAGGGTGCTCCATCAGGGCCATGAGGTTTTCGGGCTTCAATATGTCTTCCAGCATGCCCCCCACAAGTGGGCTGTCCAGCGAATCCGAGGTATTCACCGCGTAGGCGAGCCCCTGGTCGTTCATGCCCGAAAAGCCCCACACCAGCCCGGTCCAGGTCAACAGGACATAGGGGTGGCCCTTGTCCGGCACATGGACCAGCAAGGCCGAGTGCTCGTGGACCATGTCCGAGTCCAGCAGGGCGAAATGCTGGGCCAAAAGCGTTCTGCCTTCCGGCGTCGCGCCGCCCCTGACCGCAAAGCTGATCGCGGGCGGCTGCGTGGAGCCGTCATCCACGCCCAGGTTCCCGATATCGTACAAGTGATCCCCTTTGCCGGTCCTGGCCGCGTACCCCTTGGTCGTGAACGTGATCCTCTCGTCCCTCATGTAGCGGGAATGGAACGGGGCCGGACTGTAGATGGGCGACATGTCCCCTACCTGCAACAGGATCGACACAACGGAAGCCGGCTCGAAACCATCCGGTGGCGTGAACACCACGTCAACCGGTCCCTGGCATTCCAGGCGGTGAGGATTGGTTTCCGGGGCCCTGCCCGGCGATGGCTTGTCGCCCTCCCAGGGCAGGCGCTTTGCCTTGATGGCGGCGTCGGACGCCACGTACTGGGTATCGTTCACGCGTATGCGGATCGAATCCATGTCAACGCAACCCGGGTCCGCCATCTCGATGCAGTCGGGGTCGAAACACTGGCCGCTGAGCCTGGGAAACAGGCATTCCCCGGCGATTTCATTCAGACAGTCGCGGCCCAGCAGAGGCATTCCCGCGCACTCCGGCCGGATACACTCGGCATGCACGCAGCGCGACTCCACCTCCATTTCGCCTATCGGATCGATGTTACGGGGGTCCGGACAGGTCAAGCCGCCCAGGACCGCGTCTTCGTACACGATATGGATGGACGCGTCCGTGGGCACCTCCAGCATGGAGGCCCACAGGGAAGGAGACAGGCCGTCCATCACGCCTTCGTCCTCCTCGTCCGTTTCCCCGTCGTCGTCGTTGTCCACCGAATCACCAGCCACCCCAGTGAACTCAAGGGACCTCACATGGGGCGTCTGGATGTACTTGATGAATATGACGACCGCCCGAAACGCCATCATCGTGTCCACGAACGTGTTCAGCACCAGCACCTTGTCGAAATCGAGGCCGGATCCGTCCGCGATGCCCTTTATTTCCTGTCGTACGTCCTCCGGCATGAAGTTGTCGTAGAGATGGCGGCCGCTCTCCAGAAGCATCTGGTAGGCGAACGTCCCATCCCGGTATTTCTGCTCGTTGTACACGTTCAGGATGGGCGCGATGTTGATCTGCTCGCGGTTCAGAAACGGCAGAATGGAAGCGGTCAACAGCCTCGTGTAAAGGGACTTTATATCCGCGCTGAACAGGCGGCCGTGCTCCAGGCCCCGTTCATAGGCGCTGCCCTTCAGCACGGCAATATGCACGTAGGACGGCTCCTGAGCTGTATCGCACGACGTCAACGCGGTCATCGTCAATGCGATCACAGCAAGGAGGCCCGCCAGTCCGTACCGCTTCGCTTTCATCTGGACTCCTCTTTCTGGTATCCCTCTTTTAGGACCCAATCTTGTTCGGTCAACTGCGACATTGATGCCTTTGGGGGCATGACCGGCAGTTCGATGCGCGATGACAGCCCCTTGGACCTGTAGTACCTGAACGTGGGCGTCGCGCCCGGCTGATTGGCAAAGTGGTCCGCGTCGGCGCCGGCCAGCGCCACCCTGATGCGGTGCCCTTTGCGGAACAGGTATGACGTGGGATACAGGCCGAAAGCGAGCTTTACGGGGCGGTCCCCGGGCAATGGCGCGGCATCCGCGCGCCTGAACGAGTGAAATGGTACGGGCGACGCCCACTGGGTTGCGCCTGCGGCAATCTTCCGGTCAGCGGCGCGAAGCATGCCCTCGGTCACGTACGCAACCATCCCTGCTTCGTTGACGTCCTCCAGATACACAAAAAAATTACCGTCCCCGGTTGTCGAGGTCACGTACAGGGTCGCCTTCGGGTGCCCGGTCACTTCCACGTCAGCGTCCAACGGCGGCGACTGATAGACCAGAAGCCTCCTGTCCCGCAAGGCGCGAAACGGATAGCGGATGGCCAGGTGATCCAGGTTGACCAGCGAGTTCCACCTGGCGCGATTGCCGGTGCCCGCCTTGAGGTCCACCTCGTACCCGTCGAACGCGATATCGTCTTCAGGTGGTTCCGTGTTCAGGAGACCTTCGGCCCCGAAGTACCAGTCAGTGGGCACCGTGCCGGGCGGCGGCCAGGTGTCGGCGGCCTTCCAGCGCTCTTCGCACATGGTGTAGTAATGGACCGGCTTCTCGCGCTGGATGCCGGTATCCCGACCCTTGAGCGCCTGGTCGAAGAAGCGCAATGCCTCACCGTCATGGTCGAACCTGGGCTTGCGATGGCGGGCGCACGGGCTGATATTGTGCCAGCCGCCGTGGTCCCAAGGCCCAATGGTCAGTTTCCTTCCTGGGTGTTCCAGGTTCATGAACAGATGGATTCCGGACATCAGGAACGCCGCGTCGAACCAGCCCGTGTACAGATAAGGGATCGTGTCGGCGCGGTTCAGGTCTTCAAGCCTGGAGGCCGGGCTGATCGCATCCAGGGTCAGACCCGGGGCGGCCGGTGATTCGTCGTCCCGAAAGGCGATGCCGTCAACCAGACCGCGCACATCCCCGTTTCCAGCGTGCTCCTTGACCGCCTGCGACAACATCCGCCCATCCGGGTCCGCGTCCACCGGGCGAATCCCCTCGAGCGCCATGAGCGCCTTGACCCCCATGAAATCCTGGATGGCGTTCCTGTCCAGCGCGTCGGCCAGCCTGCCCCAGGTGTCGGTCAGCCAGCTCAACCTGATCCCGCCGGGAAACACGGCCTCGGAATACGCGTCGAAGAACGCGAACCTGGGCATGACGGCCTTGACGGCCGGGTTGCGGTTCGTCACAAGGAACAGGGCCGCGGTCGCGTCATAGGAGTTCCCCCACGCACCGACACTTCCGTTGGACCAGGGCTGCCTGACGATCCAGTCAACGACCTCGTTGCCGTCCAGGACCTCGTCGTGGGTGAACGGATATCTGCGCACACCGAACGATGCGCCCGACCCGCGGGCGTCCACATAGACCCAGGCATACCCCGCGCGTACGAACCGTCGGATGGTGGCCTGAAAACGGTTCTTGACGGCAAATCGGTAGGCTTCCTTGATCGTAAAGCCCCTGGCATAACGCGTCTGCAGCACGATGGTCGGCAACTTCACGCCAGGCGCGAGGTCACCCGGCAGGTACACATCCACGGCGATGCGCACACCATCCCGCATCCGCAGATAGCGCGATTCCCGAACGACCTTTGCTTGCCCGCCCTGCTTGGCGGCCCCCACGTGTTCCGGATTCGCCGCCCACCAGGCCGCGTCGGTCCGCGCAAAACGCCCGGTTGCACATGCGAACTGAACACCTGCCGCACATACCAGTGCCGATATCAGGAGTGCCTTTGGATTCCACGTACAAGTCGCCGGCATCGCCGCCCTGTAAGCCGCCAGTCCCGTATTCGCCGTTCAAGTCCAGCGCCGTATAAGTCCAGGTTGCTGACCGAGGGTATCACAGGATAATGGAACAAGGTGGGCGATTTCGCACGATCGAATCAGAATCCCACGCATTGGGTCATGCAGGTCTGCTGGTTGATGAGGGGGATGTTGCAGCATTTGAGGTCCAGGCCGCAGTCGCTGTCGGTGGCGCAGTCGCATACCTGGGCCAGCACGTACCCGAACCCGCCGATTTCCTGGCACACCTGGTTCTGGCCGCAATCTTCGTCGCCGGCGCACTCGGACAGGCACAACGCGGTCCAGCCCATGATATCCACGCATGTCTGGCCGCCCACGCAGTCCGCATCGGTATCGCACGTGGGCAACTGGTCGATGGGATTGCCGCCGCAGTCCGTCTTGCACTGGTTCGGGGAGCCGGGAAAATTCCCAGGGCAGCACTTGAGCCCCGGATCGCAGTCCGCGTCGGACTTGCAGCCCTGAGGCGGCCCCGGGCATTGGCCCTCGGGGGCGCATATCTCGCCGCCTACCAATATGCAGCATTCCTCACCCTCGGGACAGGGCGGGCCACCACCGCAACCTGGCTCTACAATATCCTCTGGGGGTTGAGGAACATCCTCCGAGGGCTCCATCGTGTCCGTCTGACCATTGTCCTGCGGCGGTTGAACGACATCATCGGCTGGCTCAATCACGTCTTCCGGGGGAGGCAAGATGGCGTCGCTTTGTCCCTCGCACCCGTTCAAGGTGCATGTCGTACCCGTTGGGCAGTTGGTCGAATCCCAGTCCGACCCGTCGTCGAGGCACGCCAGGAAGACCGAGCCGACGCACTGCGTGTCACCCGGCCGGCATACCATTCCGTCCTGCAGCGACGTGTCTTTGGGTGCCGGCGTCGTATCGGGAACGGAAAGATCCGGGGGCTCGACGTCCTGGGTGACGTCCGGCGGGAACGCCCGATCCATGGACGTATCCAGCAGGATGTCGGTGTTCAGGAACACCCCACCGCTGTCCGAGCACCCCATGAAGGCCAAGGCCGCCACAGCCGTCAACGCCGTCGTTCCGATAATCTGAAGTCCTCGCATGTGCGCCTCCCGCCAAAATCGACGCAATTGTACGAAAAACGAACGGCGATCGCACCATCATCTTTCAACACATCACATCATCTTTCGTCCTGTTCTATTCATGAAATCGCATATCGCCGTTTCGTCGCCGGGCTGAACGCCGAAAAGCGTCGACCACTTTCAGGATTGCGGCGTTTTATTTCAGGACAGATTGCCGAGTGTGCCATCATGTCGAAGCGCGAAAGACAGGAAGAGTCATGGGTCCCAAAGACAAGGCGCTTACACATCGACACAAAAAAACAGGCAGTCGGATCAGGGTGGCCGTCGCCTGGACCGGAACCGTCGGCCTCTTGGCATACCTACTGGCCACGACCAACCTCACCGAGGCATGGGAGGCGGTCCGGCAGGCCGACATCGCCCTGTTCGCTGGGGCTGTCGTGGTCTTCAACATCACCAGCTTCCTGGCGCAAACCGCATCCGCGTGCGTGCTGGTACAGCGTTGCGGAATCGACATCTCGCACCGTGAATTCCGACGTATCAGGGGAGTATCATCGCTGCCTTCCGCGGTCAGTTATGCATTGTCCCTTGCCACGATGACCACACTGCTGTCCCGCCGTTCCAGCCAGGGATGGTTCGCCTCGTCCAGTCCGTTCCTGCTGCTCAATTTCATCGATCTGTCCGCCCTGTCCCTGCTGGCCTTGTTGGCGGTGGCCTCAGGGTTTTCCTCGTTGGGCAGGGAAATGAATCTTGCGGTGGGACTGTTTGCCGTGGCCGGATTCGCGGCCGGACCCGTCCTGATCATCATTCTGAGGCTCGCGAGGCCGCCGGCCTGGCTCTTGAAGTTCGTCAAGCACGACATGTTGTCCGCGTTCAGTATTCCTTCGCCAGGGGACCTGGCATGGGTATTCCTTCTCCGGGCTGCGTGTTTCGCACTGAAATTCCTGGAGATACTGGTCTATCTATCGGCCTTTGGTTTCACGGTGCCGTTCTGGACCCTGATGGTCCTGGAACCCATCATGATTGTCGTAGGCATCCTCCCGATCTCGGTCGGGGGTTTCGGTTCCATCCAGGTCGCGGCCAGGGAGTTGTTCGCTGGATTCGCCCCAGCGGGCCTGGACCCTATTCCCACGGTGGATGCGTTTTCGACTGCGGTAATGACAGGGATCCTGCTGGTCAGGGTGGCAATCGGCCTGTGGTACGCCCCCTCCACGATCAGCCGGCTGGATTCCGGCCCGTCCGATCGGACCGATTGAAAAACGGCCATGACAGGTCCACAACAAGGTCAGGCGGAATAGGACCGCGAAACTTGACTGGGGATGGAAATAATGGATAGATCCTAGTTGGTTCTTGTTGGAGGCTCAGATGTTGTCACGGCTAGGGAAAACGCGGATTGTCGCAGCAATTTTCCTGCTCGCAATCGCCGCACCCGGATGCAAGAAGTCCCAGCCTGAAAAGAAAACCGAGCCCCCAGCACCCACCAAGGTCGAAAAGGCGCCGGCGCCGGCACCCACAACCCAGAATGCCCCGGCCAACGTCACGCCAAAGGCCCAGGCCCCCGCGCCCAAGCCGGTTGCGAAGCAAGAGTTTTCTACCGTCAGGGAGCTGCAAAAGAAATATGGGCTGACAGGCAAGGAACTGGTCGTATTGAAGTGGACAACCCCCAAAATGGGAGTGCCTGTCGGTAAATCAAATCCAAGAAAGTTGAAATCTTTCGATTATGTAACCCTGGCCTCGGTCAAACCGCTGAGAGTCGATGACAAAAAGCTCCCCGAAACCCTGTCCAAAACACTCGATCGACTCTATAAGGAACTCGATTCCCAGAAAATCTTCACCTTGGCCCACCCCATGCTTCTTTTGACTACGACAGGTAAGACATTGAGCGACAAAACTGATCGCCTGGTAT